>CAYWHT010000286.1:0-6008 GCA_964458135.1 uncultured Saprospiraceae bacterium
CAGGATGTAGTACAACCACATGTAGGCCTGAAATAGATTGACCTTTTCGAAAAATGTAAGAGATTAGAGAGGAAAGTCATCCGGCAGGTATTGATTAAAGAATCGTTGGACGGTTTCCGCCTCGGCGGCGTTAGCCACGTGGCCCTTTTCAATGTACCAGCCGTGCACCTGGATATTGAAATTGGACAACCGGCTGGTGGCGTAGGTGATAAAGCTGCGCTTGTCGGCCTCTTCCAGCAGATTTTCCATCTTGTTTTTGACGGTACGGCTCCGCGTAATGTGCCGGGCCTCAATTAGCTTTTGAAAATCCAGGATCTCGAGGTGGAGAATATCCTGGTGGTGTTCCAGGGCGATTTGCTTGATGCGTTCCAGCAACTTCAGCGCTTGCATATACATGCCTTTGCCGTAGAGGATGCGGGCAAAGTCGAGCTGCTCGCGAATTTGAATATCGATGTTTTTATTGATGTAAACCAACCGCAGGCTGATGAGAATCTGCTTGTAGAGATGGCGTTTGAGGTTGGGAAGTTGCCGCTTGCGAATGTCGGGTAGTTTATTTAAGAGCGCATCATCGTCGTAGGTCTCTAATTTGTCCATTGCTTCGAACAACTGCATGAATTTAGTATCCGTACCGCTCTGCAAACGATTGGCGTATAGCTTGAAATTCCGCTTTTCGGATTTGCTCAAGGATTTTACCAGCGTAAACAGTTGATCTTTGCTCGTATTGAACATAACATCCTTTGTAAATAAAAGGGGTTGACAGTCAGTTGGTTAGTTCGTTTTTGCGGGAGCTGGACATCACACGGTGCGAAAAATTTTAGTGGGTTGACCTTCGCAATTGCTGTAATTTTGAAATGTCTCTAATAGATATAAGAATTGAAAGGGCTTTCTTGTTGCATGGCTCCCCAGCGCAAGGAGTACACTGCTATTGTATTGCCTGCTAACAAAAGTAATAAAAATGAAGAAAATCGAAGCCGTCGTTCGGCTCTCTCGTTTCGATGAAATTCGCGATGCACTGGCCGATATTGGCGTCAATTTTTTTACGCTAAAGGAGGTCAAGGGATTTGGATTACAGAAGGGAGAAAAGATGGTTTACCGCGGCAGCCAATTCGATTCTGACTTCATACCCCGTTTGCAGCTCGATATCTTGACCGTGGATGACCGGGTGGACGCCATTGTGGAAACGATTGCCCAAGCCGGGCGCACCGGCGAAGTGGGCGACGGCAAGATCGTCGTGTACGATGTGCAGAGCGTCACGCGCATTCGAACTTCCGAAACCGGTAAGCACGCGATTTAAAGCCTGAGCGTTGATTCCGGGCCGGCTTAGCTTCTGCGTCCGACCGAATTAAACAAAGTGTTTACAAAGGTTGCTTGTTTAGGTTTCCCGTTGACGGAGTGCTGGAACAGGTAAATTCTCGCTGCATTTGCCCGCCAAATAACAGACGAAAAAACATGGAAGAAACTCCGCCAAGGAGTATGAAGTGCGGTCGGAAGGCCGCCCTAATGAGTTATGTTTCATTAACAAGATTCTTTTCACAATGAACGAAGCGCTATTTACCGCTAATAATGTTTGGATGTTAATGGCCACCGTGTTGGTGTTTGTCATGCACCTGGGCTTTTCGGCCCTGGAGGCCGGATTTGTGCAGAAGAAGAATGTGGTCAACATCCTTTTCAAGAACGCCATGATTATCTCGATCGGGATTATCACCTATTTTCTGTGTGGTTTTAATCTGATGTATCCCGGAGATGCTTTTGCCGGTGGCATGTTTGGCTTTGCGGGTTTTGGTCTGTCGATGCCGGAAGGGGCAGCCGGCGGCATGGATTATGCGGAGGGTGGGTACACCTACTGGACGGATTTCATATTCCAGGCGATGTTTGCCGCCACTGCGGCCACCATTGTTTCGGGAGCGGTTGCCGAGCGGATGAAACTCAATGCTTTTCTGATTTTTTCGGCCGTATTCGTCGCGCTGTTTTACCCTATAACCGGCATGTGGAAATGGGGTGGTGGCTGGTTGGAAGCAGCCGGATTTTATGACTTCGCCGGTTCCACGCTGGTTCATGCGGTGGGTGGATCGGCTGCCCTTGCCGCCGCAATCCTGGTAGGTCCCCGCTGGGGAAAATACGGTGAAAATGGCCGGATACGGCCCATTCCCGGCCACAGTATGCCGCTGGCCGCTATCGGGGTATTCTTACTTTGGTTCGGTTGGTTTGGGTTCAACGGCGGCTCGGTCTTATCGGCCGATCCCGTGGCGGTGTCTTTGGTCTTTGTAACCACCGCACTGGCGGCTTCGGCCGGAGCGATCGGCGCCTTTTTTGCCAGCTACGCGCTCTTTAAATCCCACGATTTGTCGATGGTGCTCAATGGCATCCTGGGCGGGCTGGTGGGAATTACGGCGGGCGCCGACCAAATGGGCCCGCTTTCGGCCATCGCGATCGGATCGGTGGCCGGCCTGATCATTCCCTTTTCCGTGGTATTTTTCGATCGGATGCGCGTGGATGACCCGGTGGGCGCCACTTCGGTGCACCTGGTTTGCGGCATCTGGGGCACCCTGGCCGTTGGTTTATTCGGCCGGATGGCCGGCCTGGAGCAACTGCTCATTCAGTTGATCGGAACCCTGGCCGTCTGTGCGTTTGCCTTTAGCACGGCCTACGGCTTAATCTACCTCATCAAAGCTACGGTGGGTATCCGGGTTACCGAGGAGGAAGAACAAAAAGGCCTCGATTTGGGAGAACACGAAATGCGGGCTTACGCCGATTCCGTAGGGGAACGGGCCACCGTCATGGACTTGAAAGTAGAATAAAACGGTATTAATCAGCTCTAGTTCCTGCATAGAATATGCAATTTTTGCTGCTCCGCTTTAGGGCGGAGCAGGTTTTTCTTTGCGGGACGGAGCAAATACATACACCATCTTATCTTTTTCACTAAAAGCATAGTAGGAACATGAGTTTGTCAAGATTCAGCGCACTTGACACGATTTTTAATCGTGGCGTCGATGAGGTAGAATACGTCGACGTACCTTCCAACAAGATTTCGGAGTTTTTTGGCGCCAATGTCTTCAATGACCACGCCATGAAGGAATACCTGCCCGAAGAGGCGTACCTGAGCGTGAAGGCGGCTATCTCAACGGGCTCCAAGCTGTCGCGCGAAGATGCCGATGTGGTGGCTACCGCGATAAAAAAGTGGGCCATGGAGCGGGGCGCCACCCATTATACCCACTGGTTTCAGCCCCTCACTGGTCGCACCGCCGAAAAACACGATTCTTTCTTTACCCTGAATTCCAACGGGGAAGTGATCGAGGAATTCAAGGGAGACGCCCTCGCCCAGCAGGAGCCCGACGGTTCGAGTTTTCCGGGCGGCGGTCTGCGTTCCACCTTCGAAGCCCGGGGCTACACGGCCTGGGATCCTTCCTCCCCGGCCTTCATCCTGGAAAGCCAGGACGGAAAGACGCTTTGCATTCCGACCATTTTCGTAACCTACGGCGGGGATTCGCTGGATTACAAGCTTCCGTTGCTCAAATCCCAGACTTACCTGGAAGAAGCTGCAATCGGGGTTTGCCAGTTATTCGATGAAGCCGTAACCAAGGTTATGACCACCCTGGGCTGGGAGCAGGAATACTTCCTGGTCGACGAGGCGCTTTACAACGCGCGCCCCGACTTACTGCTGACGGGACGCACCCTTCTGGGTAAAAATTCCCCCAAGGGGCAGCAGCTCGATGACCACTACTTCGGCTCCATTCCCGAGCGGGTATTTAGCTTCATGCGCGACATGGAAACCGAGTGCCACAAGCTGGGCATCCCGGTGCGCACGCGCCACAACGAAGTTGGTCCCGGCCAATACGAGATGGCGCCCATGTTTGAGGAAGTCAACGTGGCGGTCGACCATAACCAATTGGTCATGGACTTGATGGACCGGGTGGCGCGTCGCCACAAATTGCGGGTCCTTCTGCACGAGAAACCCTTTGACGGGGTCAACGGCTCGGGTAAGCACAATAACTGGTCGATGAGCACCAACACGGGTAAGAACCTGCTGTCACCCGGCGCCAATCCAGGCCGCAACTTGCAATTCCTGACCTTTTTCGTCAATACCATCCAGGCCGTTTATAACCATGCCGACCTGTTGCGAGCCAGCGTGGCTTCGGCATCCAATGACCACCGCCTGGGAGCCAACGAAGCACCACCGGCCATCATCTCCGTATTCATCGGCGAGACGCTGACTAAAGTGCTGAACGACATCGAAGCGGGCATCGAAGCCGACGAGGAAGGCGTCCAGGAAGTACTCGACCTGCTGAGCAAGATCCCCAACCTGGAACTCGACAATACCGACCGCAACCGGACCTCGCCCTTCGCCTTTACCGGCAATAAGTTTGAGATTCGCATGGTCGGCTCTTCTCTCAACTGCTCGGCCCCAATGACGATTATGAACTCCATTGTCGGCCACCAGCTCAAGACCTTCAAAGCGCAAGTCGATGAGTTAATGGAACAGGGACAGAACCGGGACAACGCCATCCTCTCCATCCTCAAGCGCTACATCACCGAATCGAAGCCAATTCGTTTCGAGGGAGATAATTACAGCAAGGATTGGGAAGATGAAGCCGCTCGCCGCGAATTGAGCAACACGCCCAACACGCCCGACGCCCTGCGCGCATACGTAAGCGAAAAGGCCCGTGAGCTGTTCCGCGCAAGCAAGGTGTTTACCGACCGGGAATTGGAGGCGCACTTCGAGGTCATGTGCGAAAATTACGTCCTCAAGCTGCAAATCGAATCGCGCACCCTGGGGGAAATGGTCATTAACCACATTCTGCCCGCCGCGATCAACTACCAGAATCAAGTTATGGATAATATCCTGCGCCAGAGAGAATTGGGGCTGGACGATGCCTCCTTCGCCGCTCAGCTAGATATCGTCAAACGCATTTCCGACAACATCAATAAAATCAAAAGCGGGGTGGACCAGATGACCGAGGCCCGCCGCAAGGCCAATGATCTGGAGGAACCTCACGATCAGGCAGCCGCCTACTGCAACGACGTCAAACCCTTGATGGAAGACATTCGCCTGCACGCCGACCGCCTCGAGTACCTGGTGGATGACCGGGAATGGCCGCTGGTGAAGTACCGGGAGATGATGTTTGTACGCTAAATGGTAAGTAGTACGACGCGGACGGTCCACTGTTCACTAGAAGCCATCTCAAAAATGTTTTTGATGGCGAAAAAGCAAGATTTTGGTTCTGAACAAGGCGCAAAAAGCGCGCATAGCCATAGCTACGTAAGCTTTTTGCAACGAAGTTCGGGGCCAAAAGATGCTTCTGCAGCCAAAGGATAATTTTGAGCTGGCTTCTAAGCATGATCGCAATAGATACAGATTAATCAGAAAAAATTTCTTTGAGGGCAAAGCGACCGCGGTCGCTTTGCCCTCTTCATTTAACGGAGGTGGAACCGGATGGGTACGTAAATTTTAGAACGGACCTTATTTTGACCGATCCTTGCCGCCTCCCAATGGGGGATCAGCTTGGCTACGCGCAAGGCTTCCCGGTCACAGCCGTAGCCAACGCCCCGGGTGACTTGACAGTCTTCGATGCTTCCGTCGGGGGCAATGGTTAGTTGCAACAGGACGACGCCTTCCACGCCGTAGTCAAGGGCGAGTTCCGGGTATTTGAGCTGGCTTTGTAGAAACGCGCTCAGTGCTTTTTGGCCGCCGGGAAAAGTAGCCGCCTTTAGAAAAGGTACGGGGCGTGCTTCCACGCCACCGAAATGCCTGTTAAAAAACCAGCTTTCGGGCGCCGGACCGGCCAGGAGCGTAGCATCGACTTGGCCGTTCAAGGTAGTTAGCGCAAACAGAAGCATAAAATACGAAAGGGAGCAGATTGTTTTCATGGGTTCGGATCTTTAAAGCGGATAATGAAAATCGATGTAAAAGTATATAGCTATTTTATCGTACGGTTTTTTTGCCGGATTGATTAGTTAATTATAGTCTGACAACTCAGGATTTGTGAAAATATGACGCCGCTATTTTTTCG
>CAYWHT010000287.1:0-2421 GCA_964458135.1 uncultured Saprospiraceae bacterium
TTATGCATGGGTTCTTCGTCACGAGAAGCCAAACTGCCCGCCCTGTGAAATACCGGAGGTAAAGCTTCGCTTTATTTCACAGGGCGGGCAGTTTGGCTTCGCACTAGCTCGGGCACAAGATGAATTCCTGCATAATCCGGGTTAGGTTGGCTGAAGACAGTAGCGCCCAATGCATTACTTTCTGCGGGCGGCGGCACAACCGGGCTGCTGAAGAAAGGGGTGTTCCCTTTTACAAAAGTTTTTCCCGCAGAAAATCCCAGGCCAGTTGGTTGGCCTCCTGCGCGGCCTGCTCCCTATAGCTGTCGCTACTGGGGTTGGCGAAAGCGTGACCGGCGTCGAACCAGTGGACGGAAAGGTCTGCACCGGCTTCGTTGGCGATTTCTTTAAATTCGTTGACGACTTTTTCGTTGATCCAGCCGTCCTGGCGGGCAAAGATGCCCAGGATGTCGGCCTGGATGGGTTGTAGTGCTTTGGCGGTTTTTACGGGCATGCCGTAGTACATGACGCATCCGGCGCCGCGCTCTCCGGCCATGATGGAAGTTTTAAGCGACCATCCTCCGCCGAAGCACCAGCCGACGGAGGCGATTTGGGCGTCTTCGCCGGCTTGATTCATGGCGCCCCGGATGATGGCTTTGGCGCGTTCTTCACTTACGGATTGCATGTACTGGGAGGCTTCATCGCGCGAGGAGGCGACTTTGCCGTCGTAAATATCGAGGGCCATCACCGTAACCTTACGGTCTAATTGATCGTACAACCGTTCAGCTTCGGCTTTGATGTGTTCGTTGAGGCCCCACCACTCGTGAATAACGAATAAATATTTATTGGAAGAGCCCTCGGCTGCCATGAGGTAGGCGTTGCCCGTCTGCCCGCCGGGGGTGGAAAATTCGGTCATGCTGCCCCGGGCTTCGAAAATCAGGGTGTCGGGCTCGTCGTGGGCCGCTTTGAAAGATTCGTTCTCGGCAAACTGTTTCATGCCTTCGGATTCGGCGCTTCCTTCGTTTTGCATGGAGGCGTTACCGCCGCAGGCCGTCAGCATGCAGGCTGTCAGGCAGAGTAGTAGGATGTTTTTGAGCATCATAGTGGGAGGGTTTGTTGAATTAAAATTACATTTTTTTAACAAGGCGTGCAGCTACAGGTTCGGGAGTTGTATTTGTGGTGCTCAAATTCATACTTTTGTTGGGAGTGTTTAAAAACGCCTTTTACATGTCCAAATCTACGATTCAGGCTTTCGCCTCCGCAATGGCTTTCGACCGGGGGGATCTCCCCGACGCTACTTTGATGCAGTTGTACCGCCGGCTGTTGCTGCCCCGCTTGATTGAGGAGAAAATGCTTAAAATGTTGCGCCGGGGGCTAATCAGTAAGTGGTTTTCGGGTATTGGTCAGGAAGCTATTTCGGTGGGCGCCGCCTCGGCCTTGCAGACGGATGAGTTAGTGTTTACCCTGCATCGCAATTTGGGGGTATTCACCACCCGGGAGGTGCCGTTGCGCCGTCTCTACGCCCAGTGGCAGGGCAAGGCGGGCGGATTCACCAAAGGGCGGGATCGTTCTTTCCACTTCGGAACCCTGGAATACGGCATTGTGGGCATGATTTCGCACTTAGGGCCCCAATTATCACTGGCCGACGGCGTGGCTTTGGCCCATAAATTGGCGGGCGAGCAGAAGGCTGCGTTGGCTTTCACCGGGGAAGGAGCTACCAGTGAAGGCGAGTTTCACGAGGCGCTTAATTTGGCCGCCGTTTGGCAGTTGCCCGTGGTGTTCATCATTGAGAATAACGGCTACGGGTTATCCACGCCAACCCATGAGCAATACCGCTGCGAGCAGCTTGTCGACAAAGGGGCGGGTTACGGCATGCGAGCGGAAGCAATTGACGGCAATGACGTGTTGGCGGTTTATCGCACCGTATCCCGGCTGCTTTCGGAAATACGGCAACGGCCCGAGCCCGTGTTGTTGGAGTGCCGCACCTTCCGGATGCGGGGGCATGAAGAGGCTTCGGGAACCAAGTACGTGCCCCGGGAGCTGATGGACCACTGGGCCGCCCGCGATCCCGTCGGTAATTACGAGTCTTTCCTGCGGGAAAATGGGTTGTTGTCGGAGGAGGAAGCAGCGCAGCAGCGCAAGGACACCCAAAGGCGAATCAGTGAGGAATTGGAAGCTGCGGCTGCCGAAGCGCAGCCACCCGAGCCGGATGTTAAACGGGAGCTGGCCGACGTGTACGTTCCGCATGATTCCCGCGAACAACTGCCCACCGCCTCCGGGCGACGTCAACGTCGTTTTGTAGACGCAATTTCCGACGGATTGCGGCAGGCCATGCGCCGGCACGAGCGGCTCGTATTGATGGGGCAGGATATTGCCGATTACGGGGGCGTCTTTAAAATAACGGAAGGTTTTTTGGAGGAATTTGGTTCCGGAAGGGTACGCAAT
>CAYWHT010000287.1:2431-6001 GCA_964458135.1 uncultured Saprospiraceae bacterium
ATACCCCACTCTGCGAAAGCGCGGTGATCGGTGCGGCCCTGGGGCTTAGCCTGCAGGGATACAAAGCCATGGTGGAAATGCAATTTGCCGATTTTGTCACCTGCGGCTTCAACCAAATCATCAATAACCTGGCGAAGTTGCATTACCGGTGGGGCCAAAAGGCAGACGTGGTCATCCGGATGCCCGCGGGGGGCGGTGTCACCGCCGGGCCCTTCCACTCCCAGAGCAACGAAGCTTGGTTTTTTCATACCCCGGGGCTGAAAGTCGTTTATCCCTCCACGCCTTACGACGCCAAGGGCTTGTTGCTGGCCAGCTTCGAAGATCCCAACCCGGTGCTTTTTTTCGAGCACAAAGCCCTGTACCGGCGGCTGGTCGAGGACATTCCCGACGATTTTTACACCGTTCCCATCGGTAAAGCCAGGCTGGCGCGCGAGGGGCGGGAGCTTTCCGTAATAACTTACGGTACGGGCGTCCTGTGGGCCCGGGAAGTATGTGACGAACTGGAAATCGATGCCGAGATCCTCGATTTACGAACTTTATTGCCCCTCGATTACGAATCCGTGGAAAAAACGGTGCGCAAGACCAACAAAGTAATTATTCTACATGAGGACACGCTTACGGGAGGTATCGGCGGGGAAATCGCGGGCTACATAGCCGAACATCTCTTCGAACATCTGGATGGGCCCGTATTGCGGGCGGCAGCTCTGGACACGCCGGTGCCTTTCGCCGCCGAGTTAGAAGCCCAATTCCTGCCGCGGGAAAGATTTCGCAGGCAGCTCGAACGGCTAAAAGCCTATTAAAGCGCGGAATGAGCCGACCATTATCTAACGCTCAACTTCCGTTCCTTTAAAATATAGTACCAAATACTTTGAACGAATGCGTATATTGCTTATGTTTGTAACATAAGAGGCTTTCACATCCATTACCCCCCAACGCTTAGTCGGCAATACGTTAATTATTCACATTTCTAGGGGGATAATTCTTATTTGTTAGTAGGGCAATGTTCGTAAATTAGCGTCTTCGAAGATTAAAAGAAGACATTTTTATGAACTTGGAAAAATTAGTAGCTGTGAGCGGAATGTCCGGCTTGTACCGCATTGTGGCCAACCGGAACAACGGCTTGATTGTGGAAGATTTGCAAGAAGGGAAAAGAAAGTTCGCTTCGGCGCGCAAGCATCAATTTACTCCCCTGGAATCAATTGCCATATTTACCGATGACGGTGATTCTACGGAGCTGAAGAATGTCTTCGGCAAAATGCTGGAACAGCAGGAAGACAATCCTCCGGTCGATCCCAACGCACCGGCAGAACAACTGCAGGAGTATTTCGCGGATGTGCTGCCCAATTACGACCGGGATCGGGTCTTTACCGGTGATATCAAGAAAATTATTAAATGGTTTAATTTCTTAAACGAGCAGGGCTTACTACAAGCCGAAACCGGAGAACAGGGAGGCGCGCCCCCGGAAGAAGAGGAATGACGGCCGAAAGCCTCCTCCCAAAAAAAACTCCCCTCAAGGGTAAAGGCCCCGGAATTCCGGTACTCTGGTCGGCGGCTCTCGGATTGAAGCAAATCATTCTCATGAATACACTAGGCAGTACCCACGTACGCCCCCCGCTGAAGCGAAATTTTTTACCACCGGAATTCAGGCTCACCGTTTGGTCCAGGCTGAAACCCTATTACGATAATTTGCTGCAGCGCTCCATCGATTCAGTATCGGAGCTGGAAGAGTGGATACAGGATCGCAACGAATTGGAGGCCGCGGTTTCGGAGGCTTTTTCCTGGCGCTACGTGCACCTGACCCAGGATAGCAGTGACGAACGGGCGGCCGACTTATACCAATACGCCGTTGAAGAGTTGTTGCCACGCATTGCTCGCCTGGAAGACAAACTTAACCGCAAAATGGTGGAATCTCCCTACCTGGATCAACTCGATCCGGAGGACTTCTCCATCCACTTGCGCACCATCCGCAATGCCGTTCAACTCTTTCGCCGGGAGAACATTCCCCTGACCACGGAAGCGCAGCTTAAAGCTAAAGAATACGGAAAGATCATTTCCGAAATGACCATTGGGGTCAACGGCAAACAGATGACGCTGCAACAGGCCAGCTCCCTGCTGGAGGAAATCGACCGCAACCAACGCGCGGAAGTCTACCACAAAATCAATCAGCGCATCCTCCAGGAAAATGAATCCATCGAAGAACTCTTTGACCAGCTGTTGGCCACCCGCCACCAAATGGCCCTCAACGCCGGCTTCGACAATTTCCGGGATTATAAATTCCAACTGCTGGGGCGCTTTGATTACACGGTTAAGGATTGTTGCGATTTCCAGGATTCCATCGCCTCCGAAATTATGCCCATCATCGATCGCGCCAACCAAGAACGCAAACAGGCCCTGGGAGTAGAACGGTTGCGTCCCTGGGATTTACAGGTCGATATTTTCTCCCGCCCCCCGCTGCGCCCCTTCGGCTCAACCGAAGAATTGGTGGACAAGTCGGTGGAATGTCTAAACCGACTGGACCCTACCTTCGGAGCAACGATCACCCACATGCGGGATATCGGCAACCTGGATTTGGAATCCCGCCCCTGTAAAAGACCCGGCGGGTACAACATGCAGCTGAACGATAGCGGGGTGCCCTTCATCTTTATGAACGCCACGCACTCTTTCAGTGACATGCGCACCTTGATGCACGAGAGCGGCCACGCCATTCATTCCTTCCTCACCCGCCATTACCGGTTGAATACCGCCCGCCGTTTTCCTTCGGAAGTAGCTGAACTAGCGGCTATGGCCATGGAGCTATTGACAATGGACCACTGGGATATCTTCTTCGAAGATCCCGAAGAACTGCAGCGCGCTAAGATCACCCAGCTGGAAAATATCTTGCGGGTGTTGCCGTGGATTGCTTCGATCGATCAGTTTCAGCACTGGGTATACACCCATCCTCATCATAGCCGTTACGAGCGGAAGGCCGAATGGTTGCGCATCCTTCAACGGTTCAGCAGCGATTTCGTCGACCAGGAGGGCCTGGAGCATTATCTGGAATATCTCTGGCACAAGCAATTGCATGTTTTTGAGGTGCCTTTCTACTACATTGAATACGGTATGGCGCAACTCGGCGCGATCGCCATCTGGAAGCGTTACCGGGAAGCCCCGCAGGCTACGGTCGCCGATTACATCGCCGCATTACGCCTTGGCTACACGCGTTCGATCGGGGAGATTTACCGCACGGCCGGTATTTCTTTTGATTTTTCACGCAGCCAGGTTCGTCAACTCGCCAACTTCGTAAAGGGAGAATTGGACTACTTGCTAGCGCCTCGCGAACTAAATACCTAACCGTTTTCGCCGCTTCTTTCGGCGATAGACTGCGCCAGCGCTCCCCGCCCGCCATAGTGCTTGCACGACGGTGGGTCGGTCAGGCAACTATGGGCTATCTTTGATTCAAGAGTTGCACCCCACTCTTGAATACGCGCCTTGTCTATCGCCAAAATAAGCTCCCGAAAACGATCATTTACTTAGTTCCCGAAGCACTAGTACACTGTGTAATAAGTAATTTTGCGCTTTGGCAGTGTCTTT
>CAYWHT010000288.1:0-5987 GCA_964458135.1 uncultured Saprospiraceae bacterium
CATTAGTGCTTCGGGCATTAGCGCGTAGCCGAACTGGCGGCTCGTTTTCCCAGCTCCACGTATTCGGCTTTACAGCTACTTACGGTGATGGCATTTTCCCAATTTTGGTTGCCTTGCCGGGCTTGGTAAACGACTTTTCCTACGGCGCACTCCACGCAGCGGCTGCCAGAGGGGGGAACACTGAACTGTTGACGGTCAATGGTCAAGAAAAGGGTCGCATCAGTTCCGTTGTGGAAACAGACCGTGCCTTGTTGGTCTTTGGCGCAGGGTGGATTGTAGACTTCTTCTTCTATTTGGAAGGGGCGTGCGCAGTTGGTAAGCGCCAATAGGCTGGTACAAAGGGAGAGGAGGATTAGCCGAACGTTCATCTTTTTAGGTTTTGGTTTGGGTTTCTATTAAATAGATAACATCTATTAGACACTTCCCCTACCTTAAAATAAAAAGCACCGACCGTTAAAGTTCGGTTAAAGATCTTTTTGCAAGGCTGTTTCAACAATGTATTGAAAATCAATTTAATAGATTAAACGTCTAGTCGTCGGAGGGTGTTGCAGAAATAAATTGAAAATAAAATTTTAGGTGCTCATAGATAGGGCTGAATTGGGAAGCTCGTTGGGGCGAATAGCTCCGGCGAGCTTTTTTTATCGCCGGCGGGGGCGGACGTTTGATTGGGCGGTTAAAAATCAATCTTGAAAAAGAGCAGGGCGCCCTCCTAAAAACGGAAGTGCACCCTGCGTACGTCGTCGAAAAACTACTTCTTCGATCAATTGGATTAGTGGGTTAGAACACTTATCCATCAAGATGCGATTCCTGACTATTTTGGCGGGTAAATTGCTGGATGTCACGGATTTCTTCCTTATCTTGGAAACGACCAAATGATGAGAACTGTCGTTGGAAAAAAAGTGTTTCCAAACAAGTCCTTAACTAACAAGTTGAGATAATAACCCAAATAATCCTGCGCATTGATTGCTTTTGAACGATTTGAACTGAAGAACGGCCTACGGGTTTTAGTGCACACCGATGATAGCACGCCCATGGCCGCGGTTAACGTGCTATACAACGTGGGCGCGCGCGACGAGTCGCCCGAAAAGACCGGCTTCGCCCACCTTTTTGAACACCTCATGTTTGGCGGCTCCGCCAATGTCGAAGATTTCGATGAGCCCCTGCAGATCGCGGGTGGAGAGAATAACGCCTTTACCAATAACGATATCACCAATTTTTACGACATCCTGCCCGCCAATAACATCGAGACCGCCTTCTGGCTGGAATCCGACCGCATGCTCAGTCTCAACTTCGACGAACGCGTGCTGGAAGTGCAACGCAAGGTAGTCGTGGAGGAATTTAAGGAAAGCTGCCTCAACGAGCCTTACGGCGACGCCTGGCACCACCTGACCGACATGGCCTACAAAGTGCACCCCTACCGCTGGCCCACCATCGGCAAGGTGCCCAAGCACGTGGAAGAGGCCACGATGGATGATGTCAAGGATTTTTTCTTCAAATACTACCGCCCCAACAACGCCATCCTGGTGGTTGCCGGCAACGTGACCGTCCCGCAAGTCCGGGAACTGGCCGACAAGTGGTTTGGCGACATCCCGGCGGGCCGGCCCCTGCAACGCGAATTGCCCCCGGAGCCTCCCCAACGCAAGCTCCAACAACGCATCAACGAGGCCAAGGTGCCGGTAGACGCGCTTTACCTAGCCTTCCATACCCCTTCGCGCACCCATCCCGATTTTTACGTAGCCGATTTGCTATCGGACATTCTCTGTAACGGGCAATCTTCGCGGCTTTATCGCCGATTGCTACGCGAGCGCCAGCTCTTCTCCACCATTGAAGCCTACGTCACTGGCAGCATCGATCCCGGTCTTTTTGTTATCGAAGGGCAGCCGGCCGCGGGCATCCCACTCGAACAAGCCGAAGCCGCTATCTGGGAAGAGCTACAACTCCTTAAATCCGAAATCATCGGCGAGCGGGAATTGCAGAAGATTAAAAATAAGGTGGAAAGCAGCCTGGTGTTCTCCGAATCCAACATCCTCAACAAAGCCATCAGCCTGGCCTTCTTTGAGTTGCTGGGCGATGCGGAGTTGATCAATTCCGAAATCGAGATTTACCGGAATATTTCGGCGGAAGATTTGCTGCGCGTGGCGCGGGAGGTATTGACGGAGGAGAATTGTTCGGAATTGTATTACAAGGCGGAGATTGGTTAACCACTAAGACACTAAATCCACATAGTGTCTTAGTGGTTCAAACCCGAACATCCTTACATTCCTTCCCCTTCGAATAGCTCCGCCAACTTGTTTTCCAACGCCTGCCCCCGCAAATTCTTTGCAATAATATTCCCTTCTTCGTCCAATAGATACGTTTGGGGGATGGAGCGCACCTTGTACTGTTGGGCGACGGCATTTTGCCAGCCGTTGAGGTCGCTGACGTGGCGCCATTCGAGGCCGTCGGCTTCGATGGCTTGGAGCCAGCGGTCGCGGTTTTGGTCGAGGCTGATGCCCAGGATTTCGAAGCCCTGGTCTTTATATTTGTTGTAGACGCGCACCACGTTGGGATTTTCGCGGCGGCAGGGACCGCACCAGCTCGCCCAAAAGTCGAGCAGCACGACTTTCCCGCGCAGGTCGCTCAGGCTGAGGGCTTCGCCTGCGGGCGTTTCCTGGGTAAATTCGGGGGCTTCTCCACCCACGCCCAGGTTGGCCATGCTGGCGACTTGGGTGGCGATGCGCTTGGCGGCTTCCGGAGCGATGGTTTTGTATTCTTCGGCGAACTGCTTGCCGAAATAGGCCGTATTGTCGTTCTGGCTGCGACGCAGCGTAGACAGAACGCCGCCGTAGGCCAATTGGCGCGTGCGGCTGGAATCGGGCGTGCGCTCGAGCATGCGCTCCAGGTAGAGGCGTTGCTGGGTCGAAGAGAGGCCGACGCGCGTAATGGTTTGGGAGTAGCTTTGGAAAGCCTGGTAGATCCAGGGTATATAGTTGTAGGCTTCGCGCGAGAAGTCGACGTAGCGGAAGAATTCGTTGGCGAAATAGGAGACCTCATTGGTGTAGTCCCCCTGGTTGTTGGGGTAACTCAGGTAGGTGTTGAGGGCGACGATGCCGGCGAGGTAGTCGTTGGCTTCTTGCAAGGAATCGAGCAGCGCCTGCTTGCGGCGATCGAGTTCGGCCATTTCGCTTTTTACGGCCTGACGGGCGCTATCGGTTTCGGCTTGCTGGTAGGCGCGCAATTGCCGGCCGAGTTTTTGACCGAAGGCCCCCATCCGTTCGCTGATGGCTGCGTACTGTTGGTTGATCGGGGAGTTCAGCGCCTCCACCTCCCGGATGTTGGCGCAGCTGCCTTCCAGCTTTACATCGGATTCTTTACCGAGAATCAAGGGCTTGGTGGCCTGCGGCTTTTGGCCGACGTAGTAGAAGCGGTGGTCGGTCTGCGGCAGTTCAAATACAAATTCTTTATCGCCCTGCGCCTGAGCTTGAGCAACTTCCTCAAAGCCAAAACCGTTAAATTCGTAGAGGTGCAAGGGATCGGCGCAATTGGCAATCTGCGCCTTCACGGTAATTTGCTGAGCGGTGAGTGGGGATTGTGCGAAGGTGATGGCGAAGATGGCGAATAAAATTCTATCAATTCTAAGATCCATGGGCTTTCTTTTAAAGTCAAAAATAGCTTTATTCAATTGGAATTACAACGTGGGAATGATGTGCCTTAATTATGCGTTGATCAAAAAAGCGATGACTTCCGTCGAAACCCGTGATACGAAGCACGGGTCCGCTTGTTGAAAAAGTGATAAATGCCGGTTGGATAGTCATTAAAGGTCTGCATGCCTTTCGAAGCGTCAATACATCCAAACGTCCAAATCGACCGCCGAAGGCGAGGCATCCATACCGGCCGGTAACTACCGGCCTCATCCACATTAACGAACAATCATCCATCATGACACAATATCGATATAGCAGAAGCAGCGGCCCCTCCACCGACCCGGTGAACAACATCGGGGGTTTGATCATCATGGCCGTGATCATCGTCGGGCTATTTGTCCTGGCCAACTTCATATTCCGGATTCTCTATTACCTCTCTCCCGTCTTCCTGATCGCCGCCTTGATTCTGGACTACCGCACGGTGATTGACTACGGTAAATCCCTGGTCAACCTCACGAAGAAAAACCTCCTCTGGGGCATCGGCGCCATCGTGCTTACCCTGCTCGGCTTTCCGCTGGTGATGACTTTCCTTTTCGGTAAGGCGCTGCTGAAGCGCAATGCCCGCAAGTACCGCGAGGAGATGCGCCGTCAGCACGAAGGTGAGCTGACCGATTACGAAGAAGTCGACGAAGAGCAGCTGCGGCTGCCTAAGGTGGAAAAGCGCAAGAAGACTAAGACGAAAATTGAGATTCGGGAAAAGCGGAATGATTATGATGATCTGTTTGAGTGAGATTTGAATGAGCCGGTTGCGGGGCGATCGGGGCCTTCAGAGGGGGTTGATGGGTTGGCTTGGTTTTATCGGATTGGGGAATTTTCCCTTTCCATAGTACTTTCTTCATCAATTCTCTAAAAAAACTTCCAGATAACCGAGCCATCTACAAAATTCAACGCTATAGTCTGCCAAGTCAGGATTTCGCTTCGCGTCTACTGCGTGGTGTGAAAATGGGACGCCGCTATTTTTTGGCTCGCAAGTCCGGGATCCCGACCGCAGGGTCAGGGGCAAAAAACGTAGGCGTAGCCGAAGCTTTTTAAGGCCGCGAGGCGGAACTCCGAGGAGCGAAGCGACGATCAGTGAAGCTAAAAAGAGCAAGTCAGCATTCACAACTTTTGCGTTGGCGGACTATAAAAGCCAAAACCGCAATCTCCTTTCCATCACTATGCCAATCTCCAACCAACTTCCCGGCCGCACCGTCCGGATCAACGGCAAGGAATACCTCCACTTCGCCGGCACTTCCTACCTGGGTATGGCTACCCATCCCGCATTTCGGGAACTACTGAAGGGGGCGCTGGCCCGCTACGGCCTCAACTTCGGCGGTTCGCGGCGAGGTAATGTGCGATTGGAGGTATACGAGGCGGCGGAGGCTCACTTGGCGGAATTTACCGGTGCGCCGGCGGCCCTGACCGTCTCCTCGGGCTCGTTGGCGGGGCAGTTATTATTGCGGTATTTGGAGACGCAGGGGCGGCGGCTGTTTTGTTCGCCGGATTTGCATCCCGCGTTGCGTCCGGCGGGTAGTCGCGCCTTTGAGGGTGCCTACGCCGATTGGACCGTCTGGGTGCGCGAGCAACTCCAAGAAGACCCTGCCCCCGCCTACCTCCTCCTCAACGCCATCGATCCCATCTACGTGCGCACCTATGATTTTTCTTGGCTCCGCGATCTCCCCCACGCCCAGCGCCATACGCTGGTGGTGGATGACTCGCACGCCCTGGGCGTACGCGGGGAACGGGGCGAGGGTAGCTATTCCCGCTTGCGGGAGCTTTTCGGCGGGGCGTTGATCGTGATGAGCTCCCTAGGCAAGGCCTTCGCCATTCCCGGCGGATGTATTCTGGGCGCCGGGCATCTGATTCAGGACTTGTGGGCCTCGCCCTATTTCGGGGGGGCTTCCCCCACGCCGCCGGCTTACCTGGCGGCCTTCTTGGAGGGCTGGGATTTGTACGGGGCGCAGTTGGAAGTCTTGCGCAAGCGGTTGCGGCAGTTGCAGGCGGGGCTCGCCGACCGACCGGATTTCCGGATGATTGCGGATTATCCGGTAGTGTTTGCAGGGGATGAGGGGCTGGCGGATTTTTTGTGGGAGCGGGGGGTATTGGTGTCTTGTTTCCGGTACCCGGGAGCGGAGGATGCGCGGATTACCAGGGTGGTGGTGAATGGGGGGCATGAAGGGGAGGATATCCGTTTATTAGTTGGGCTTTGTTGGGGTAGAAAGTAGATGGCTGAGGCTTAGGAGCCTTCATCATGACGTGGGTGCAGTCACTGATCCCGGGCAGCCCCATGAGGCCAGCCTGGCGTTTTGAGCCCGGGTTGAGCGC
>CAYWHT010000289.1:0-4419 GCA_964458135.1 uncultured Saprospiraceae bacterium
CGACCTATTTCTGCGAAGGGTGGCAGGCGTTGAAGAGAGGGCAGACGGCCTAAACTGCCCGGCACACCGGCGGTTATCCTCGTCGTATGGGGTTAAGGTGATCCATCCATCGCAAACTTTACTCCCGGTTTTTAGTTTAAAAGAACAACTGAATTCGGAATGACTTAATCCGGTAAACCTAAAACACTTATGCATTCCGCATTTATGAATTGGAGCGGCGGTAAAGATTCCGCCCTTGCCCTTTACGACATCCAGCAACAGCAAAATTACCGGATCGACCGGCTGCTCACCACCTTCAACCGGCAGGCCGACCGGGTATCTATGCACGGCCTGCGGCGCGATCTATTGCGGGAGCAGGCGGAAGTACTGAGCTATCCCCTACAGGAAGTGGACCTCCCGGAGATGAGCGATCTGGAAACCTACAACCGGGCAATGGCTGCCGCCTTTGAGCAAACCCGGAAAGCGGGACTTACCCACGGTATTTTCGGGGATATCTTTTTGGAGGATTTGCGGCAGTACCGGGAGCGGCAATTGCGGGAGGCCGGCTTGGAAGGGGTATTTCCGCTCTGGGGTCAATCTACCCGTTCCCTGATGGATCGATTTATTGATTTGGGATTTCGGTCGGTGGTGATTTGCGTGAGTGCGGAGCGTTTGGACAAATCGTTCCTGGGACGGGAATTGGATGCTCAATTTTTACGGGATTTACCGGATGGGGTGGATCCTTGCGGCGAAAACGGAGAATACCACACCTTCGTGTACGATGGGCCGATCTTTGCACGGCCCGTCACCTTTCGTTTCGGAGAGCGGGTGTATCGCTCCCTGAAGCCGGAGGATGAAGACGTGGATTACGATACCGGTTTTTGGTACCTGGATTTATTAGCGGGTTGAGCCGAACACCGTTATTTTGACATAGTTCAATCATAAAAAGACCAGTTGTGAAAATTGTATCCCTATTACCCAGCGCAACCGAAATCATATGCGCCCTTGGCGGGCAAGATCATTTGGTGGGGCGTTCGCACGAATGCGATTACCCGCCGGAGGTACAAGGGCTTCCCGTTTGCACCGCCCCTAAGTTCCAAGTGGGGCCGTCGAGTGAAGCGATCGACCAAAGTGTTCAGAACCTTGTCAGTAATGGTTTATCGGTCTACGAAGTAGATATCGAAACCCTTAACGGATTGGAGCCGGATTTAATCGTTACCCAGTCGCATTGCGAGGTTTGTGCGGTGAGTTTCGACGAAGTGCAGGAGGCCGTCCGGCAGCTCTCGGGAGTTCGGGCCCGGGTAGTTGATTTGAACCCACAGACTTACGAAGACGTCTTTGCCGATATTCGCCGGGTCGGCATTGCCATGCAGTGTCCCGAGCAGGCGGAAGACCTGATTGCTCGCATGCAGCAAAGAGAAAAAGCGGTACAAAGCCGGCTACCGGCCCAAAGACGCTCGGTAGCCTGTATCGAATGGCTAAAACCCCTCATGAACGCGGGCAATTGGATGCCCACCATCGTGGAAAAAGCCGGAGGACAGGATGTGTTTGCCGGCGGGGGGGAAAAGTCGCATTACCTGGAATGGGATGCCGTGCGCGACGCCGATCCGGAGGTGCTGTTGTTGATGCCCTGTGGTTTTTCCATTGAACGCACCCTCAAAGAAATACATTTGCTGTGCGAATTGCCCGGATGGCGGGACTTGCGTGCCGTAAAACAAAACGAGGTCTACGTCGTAGACGGCAACCAATACTTCAATCGTCCTGGTCCTCGCTTAGTGGATTCGCTGGAGATCGTCGCGGAAATTCTCCATCCCGGTCACTTCCCGGCGGATCACCGGGAGCTGGGCTGGATTCGGCTGCAGCCGGAACACTACGCCGCTTAGCGTTTAGTTGATCAAGCGATCCCCCAGAATTAGCCGGCTGATTTCGTCGACTTTGCTGCGGCTGACGGGCACCCGCTCGCTTCCGATAACCAATTGATTGCCCTCAATGGATTGCACCTTTTCAATATTGACGATATAGGATTTATGGACCCGGAGGAATTGTCCCCCCGGCAGTTTATCTTCCATTTGCTTGAGGCTGATGAGTGGAGTTCGTTTGCCGGATTCGGTATGGAGTTGCACGTAGTTTTGCATGCCTTCTACGTAGAGGAGCCGGTTTAATTCGATTCGCTCGAAGCGGCCGTCGACTTTGACAAAAATATATGGCGCTTCCTCCTGCTGCGTTTCGGGCGTTCTTTGTGGTTGCAATAGTTGGTGTTGCTCTTGCGCGCGTAATGCGGCCTGTAAAAATCGCTGAAAGGTAACCGGTTTGACGAGGTAGTCGAGCACGTTGAGTTGAAAACCTTCCAGGGCGAAGCTCGGGTAGGCGGTGGTGACGATAACCAGGGGAGGATCCGCCAGGGTTTTTAGAAACTCCATGCCGTTGAGTTTGGGCATTTGGATGTCGAGAAACATGAGGTCAATGGCGCCCTCCTGTAAGAGGCGGAGGGCTTCCACGGGATCCTCCGCCTGCCCGTTTAGCGCCAAAAAATCCACTTGGTTGACATATTCGGCCAGGCCCTCGCGGGCGAGGGGTTCGTCGTCTACAATCAGGCTGCGCAGCATACTAAATTTCTATTTTCAAGTCTACCGTAAAAAAGCCTTCACTTCGGTTAATGTTCAGTTGATGGCGGTCGGGATACAACAGTTGCAGGCGGCGCCGGATATTTTCCAGCCCGATGCCGCCCGACTTTTGCGGGGCGCTTTCCGTTAAGGAAAATGGCGGTTCGTAATTGTTGGCGATATGGAAATGTAGTTCGCGATTCCTTACCTCTCCGTTGATATGAATTTTCCCGTTCTTTTGGGCGACGTGTTTGAAGGCGTTTTCAACCAGCGGTTGCAGTAATAAGGGGGGAATGCGTTCTCCATTTTGTTGCCGGGGCAGTTGTAAGTCCAGTTCCAGGCTTTTGGATTTGCGCAGTTGGGCCAGATGGATATATTGCCGTAGGTAGTTCATCTCTTGTTCCAGCGGGATGGCCGCCTCATTGGACTCGTAAAGCTGGTAGCGCAGTAAATCGGAAAAGCCGGCGAGCGCATTAGAGGCGGCATCCGGGTCTTTTTTGATCAGGAAAAAAATGCTGTTGAGCGCGTTGAAGAGAAAGTGAGGGTTGAGCTGACTGCGTAAGAATTTGAGCTCCGTCTCCAGTTTTTCCCGTTCCAACTCCTTTTGCCGTTTTTCCATCTGCAATTTCTGGTGAATCAGGGAAATGCCCATAGTAACGAAAATCGCCGTAGAATTACTGCCGATGGCTGGGCCTACAAAAATGGTCGGACCCTCCTCCAATAGATCCTCCGCCGCTCCGGGGGCCGCGAGGCTTATCCAGCCGTAAAGCAGGCCCATCAACAATATGGAAGCGAGCGCGATGGCGCCTACCAGGGCGCCGACGTAGCTCAAGTATTTTCCTTCCCGCAATAGAAAGGGCATCAATATATACAAGTTGAAGTAGGCGGCCCCGGCATTTACCAGCGTAAAGATAGCGCTGCTTATTACCGATCCCCACGACCAGGGATTGGGTACCGACACAAAGTGCCAGAAAGTGGTGTAGCTGATCCAGAATATCAAGTGGTGCGCCCAAACCGGCCAGGTTGAAGGCGCGGAAAGCAGGCGTTTAAATGGCCGGTTGTCGGAAATAGAACCTGGCTGGAAGGTGGATTTCATGCCGCGTAATCATTTAAACTAACGGATAATATAATAAAATCTGGACGTCCGGACACCGGATAATGATGAACAGTTGCCGACCAAGGGCCATCCGCAGCAATAACTTGACGACTGGCGGCCGGCGGATCCCTAAGCGCGCCAATTGCTCTCATTTCACCATTCATCACGCTGGTTTTACTGCTGATCAATCGAACTTTGAACTTGCGGGGAAAGCATGCATTCTTGTGGTCATAACGATCACATAAAAATCACCGAAATCATGCAAATACTGAATTTCATTCCGAGTAACACGACTTTCCAGCTTCCGTTTTACACGAAGCCTCTATTCTTCTCATTGATCCTACTCTTTGGCGCTCGAGCGCTCCCGGCCCAGGCTGATCTGATCAAAGAAGTCGAAGCTCAATTCGATCGCGCTTACGTCAGCAACAATTTGGCGCTTTGGGAAAACGGCATCCGGCGTCTGGAATTGGCCTATCAATCCCAGGGCGGCGCCGAATTGCTTTTTGCATTGGCGAAAGCCAAATACGGCGCCGTAAATACCTGCTTCGGGCTCGAAGAGGAGGAAAAAGCCGAAGACTTTCTGGACCAGGCGGAAAAACACTTCAAGAAGTTGTTGGATACCGATTACCAGCAGGCCGAAGTACACGCGCTGCTTTCCGGGACCTACGGCATGAAAATAGCCTTATCTCCTATTTCGGGCATGTTTCTGGGATCGAAAAGCAATCGCCACCTCGATAAAGC
>CAYWHT010000289.1:4429-5978 GCA_964458135.1 uncultured Saprospiraceae bacterium
GCTTTGGAGCTCGATCCCGATGCGCCGATGGTGCGACACCAAAAGGGCGCCAGCCTGATCAATACCCCGTCCATGTTCGGCGGTGACGCCGAAGCCGGCATCCTGGAATTGGAAAAGGCCGCCCAACTGTACGAACAACAAAATGAAGCCGAAGGATGGGAATACCTCGGCACGCTCGCCATGCTGGGCAAAGCTCGCCACAGCCAGAAGCAATACGCCCAGGCCCGGACTGCCTACGATAAGGCGCTGCGGGTTGCCCCGGATTTCGGATGGGTGAAGTACGCCTTGTTGCCCGCCCTGGAGGAGGATATGTGAGTTAAGAGCTTGTGTTGGAAGCTTACTTTTGATGCCGAAAATGACCAGATTTGGGTGCTTGCGAAGCCATTTTTGAGCCTCCTACTATGGGATGAAAAAATGGTGCAGCGGGATTCCATAGATGGTCATTTGCAGGCCAAAGGGTAAACCCTGTGGAATTCGCAGAGCGACTATTCCACAGGGTAAACTCCCAAGTAACCGGGCATGGTGGGCAATTATTCCTGTTCTTTGTAGAAGGTGGAAGACGGCTTCCTACATGCTCATGGCTGTCTTCTACCTTTTACCACAAACCCTATTTTATGCGCTTCTATCTCCTGACGATCCTATGGTTCGCCCTGTCACCGGTATGTTTGCCGGCGCAATGCGCCGTAGAAGGTAAGGTGCTCGATGCGGGCACGGGCGAGGCTTTGGCGGGCGCCAACATCGTACCGCTCTCCAACTGGCGCAAGGGTTCCCAAACCGATAGCCTGGGGCGCTTTTCGTTGCGGTTGGATACACTTCCGGATACTTTGCTGATTTCCTACATCGGGTACCTCAACGAAAAAAGGGTAATTGGCGGCGCCGGGGAAACTCTGATTATCCGGCTAGAACCCACCGCATCCGGGATGGAAGCGGTTACCGTGAAAGCTACCCGCCTGGCGGCCCGCGAGTTTGCCAGTCGCCGGCTCGGGCAATTGGATATCTATCTTACTCCCGGCGCCAAGGCAGACCCACTGCTCGCAATCGACGCCATGCCGGCTTCAACCACTCCCACCGAAACCGCCAACATTAGCCTGCGCGGCAGCCCACCGGCCGCAACGGGAACCTTTGTCAACAATATCCCCGTCAACGGCGCCGTGCGGCTGGATCAAGCCAATGGGGTGGGACAGTTTAGCATCTTCAACACGGCTACGGTGGAGGAGGTACAGGTCTACGCCTCCAATCCACCCCTGGAACTGGGCAATAGCGCCGGGGGCGCCATCGCCATACGTACTCGCTCCGAAATACCCGAACGGCAGAATCAGGTTAGCCTGAACCTGGCCGGGGCGGGGGCATTGGTAAGCCGTAGCCTCGGAGAACGTGCCGGGCTTACCATCTCCGGCAATTTTCAGGCCGAGGAGGGACTTAAAGCGCTTAATTCCGCGGCTTTTAGCGATCTGGAAGATTTCCGGACAGCAGATATCGGGTTGCATTATGTGCAACGATTTACGGAGCAGCTCCAACTCAGGCTTTTTAACCTGACGCTTCTGGAAGC
>CAYWHT010000290.1:0-1713 GCA_964458135.1 uncultured Saprospiraceae bacterium
CGAAAAAATAGCGGCGTCATATTTTCACAAATCCTGAGTTGTCAGACTATAAATGCATCACCCACTTTATGCGGCCGAGAGACGGGAACGGGCGCCCACTACCGCCCCTTCTTCAAGACCACTTCATACAGATCCTTCCGCCGATCCTTAAGGATTTGCACGCTGCCGTACTCGTGCAGTTCCTTGAGCAGGGAAAGGTTCACATCGGCGATGACCGTCATCTCGGTGTTGGGGGTGGCTTCCGCTTTGATGGTATTGGTGGGAAAGGCGAAGTCGGAAGGGGTGAAGATGGCCGATTGGGCGAATTGGATGTCCATGTTGTTGACGCGCGGCAGGTTGCCGACGCATCCCGCAATGGCTACGTAGCATTCGTTTTCGATGGCGCGGGCCTGGGCGCAGTGGCGCACCCGCATGTAGCCGTTCTGGGTGTCGGTGAGGAAGGGCACGAACAGGATTTGCATGCCTTGTTCGGCGTAGAGTCGGGCCAATTCGGGGAACTCCACGTCGTAACAGATGAGGATGCCGATTTTGCCGCAATCCGTATCGAATACTTTGATTTTATCGCCGCCCGACATACCCCAGGCGCTGATTTCCGAAGGGGTGGGGTGAATTTTATAGTAGAAATCCCAGGTGCCGTCACGGCGGCACAGGTAGGAGATATTGAGCAGGCTGCCCTCCTCCACAATGGGCATGCTGCCCATAATGATGTTGACGTTGTAGTTGACCGCGAATTCCTGAAACTGCTCGCGCAGAGGAATCGTATATTCGGCTAGTTTCCGGATGGCTTTAGCTTCCCCCAGGTGGTTAAAGTCGGCCATCAAAGGGGCGCTAAAAAATTCGGGAAAGAGAATGAAGTCGGATTGGTAGTCGCTGACCGCATCCACAAAGTACTCGCTCTGTTCCACCAGGGCGTCGAAGTTGCGAAACAGGCGCATCTGCCACTGCACCAGGCCGAGGCGGATCACCTCTTTCGGGGTGGACAGCCACTTGGCTTCCTCTTCGTAATAAATGTTATTCCATTCCAGCAGGGTGGCGTATTCTTTGGATTCGGTATCGTAATCGAGGTAGTTGCGCAAGATTTTGCGCACGTGAAAGTCATTGGCTAATTGGAAAGAAAGAGTGGGGTCGTAGATTTCCCGGTATTTGACCTTTTCGATGTATTCCCGCGGCGTGAGTTCGTTGGCATAGTGCTTATAGTTGGGGATGCGCCCCCCCGCCATGACGGCTTTCAGGTTGAGGCGTTCGCAGAGTTCTTTGCGGGCGTCGTACAGCCGGCGACCCAGCCGCATTCCGCGGTAGTCGGGGTGCACAAACATCTCGATGCCGTACAGTACGTCGCCCTTGGTGGTGTGGGTGGCAAAGGTGTCATTGGCGGTAATCTGATTGTAGGTGTGGTTGTCGCCGAACTTGCTATAATCCACAATGATGGAAAGGGCGACGCCGACCACTTTGCCGTCAACCAGCAAGCAAAGCTGCCCCTCGGGAAAGATTTCCAACAGGCGGCGTATGGAAAATTTGGTCCAGTGGTCGCCCCCGATGCCGGAATAGGCTTTGTCCATGGCTTCGGACAGCCCGATGTAATCCTCCAGCTTGAGGTTGCGCAATTCTATTTTTTTCGTATCCAACGATTGTTCCATGCCGTGTCTTTTTTTGCTCCGGCGCGCCGGAGGTTTGCAATCCTTTGTTCTGTTGACTTACCAGCACCAGCACTTA
>CAYWHT010000290.1:1813-5538 GCA_964458135.1 uncultured Saprospiraceae bacterium
ACTTAGCCTCATGATCCCGGGCAAAGGTATAATGCCCGGGATGATAAATGAGTTAAATTCCAGGGAGAATTAGTATTAGTAAGCGCTCCGTATAGTAAAGGATTGGGGATGCGAACTTGTTGAGCTGAGGACCGCACGGAAGCATGGAGGGGAAGGCTGTAAAGCCGGCGGGTTAGGCCGGAAGTCCGGTTTAACCCGCCGGGATTTGGCTAATTGTTGTTTGCCAGATTATAGATGCCGATCAGCTCTCCACCCACAATGTCCAGGGCTTTGGAAGCCTGACCGGTTGCGGGGTCATAGGAATAGTAAGCATTTTCCGCATCGGTGGTTACGGGTAAGTAGATTTGGCCGTTTGCTTCCAGGATAACGGAAGTAGCAAAAGGGGAAAGGTTGGGGACGCCCTCAATGGGCGTCACGGTTTGCGCTTGCAAGTCGAGGACCGACCACCGTCCGTTTTCAGCGGAGAAGAGGATGCCCAGGGCCTGTTGTACTTGCGCCTCCGATAGGTTGGCGGGGTTTCCACCCACCGAGGTCACCAGGTCGATCAATGCTTGCGGGGTTTCGGTTGCCACGATAGCGAAGGCCTGATTATTTTGGAAGTACTTGAACCCGCTGAAGGTAGCAAGCAAAGTGTTGGATGGGTTAGCGACCAGGGCGGGGTTGAAGTCGTACCCGGGATCGAACACATCGGAGCCCGAAGGTATTTTCAGGATGCTGGCTATGGGGTTGCCGCGGAGCACGTCTCCGCCGTCAGTTACGTAAATGTTGCCGGATTCATCAATTGCGCGCTCGCCGAATCCAAAAGTATTCAGAGCCGCCCCGCTGTTTTTGGTGAGGGTGCTGAGATAGGTTCCGCTGGACAAGTCCGCCCGGTGCACAATCGTGGAATCAAAGGAAACATTGTCATTGCCACGAATTGGGGCGAAGACTTCGTTCTCCCGGAAAAAGAATTCCTGGTAACGCTGGGGCCTGGGCGCCAGCCCGTTGCTCATGTCGATATTGGCTTTGATGCTCATATCGCGGGGATCGAAAATGGTGAGCTGGGCGGGCGTATTTCGATCGTGAAAAAGCCCCGTCTCGGCATCTTTTACTTTTATTCTTAGCGAGGATTCATCGACTACCGGGGCGGTAGCGTCCACCACGACTTCCCCCCGGCCATTGACCACCACTCTGGAAAAGCTGGCGCTGCCGTCGGGATTGGGTAAAAAGAGCGCGCCGTCGAAAGCGTCGTTTGGAAAAAAACGTTGGAAATCCTTACCGTCGCTAAGGTCAATCGTTCCGGAAGGAAATTCTTCAAAGTATTTTACCAGGTTGGTTTCCGCGGGAGTTTGAACGTTGACTACGAAACCACTGGTCTTATTCTCTTCTACGGGAGTGGTCATATCTTCATCGTCACAGGAAGCCAGTAGCAGGGTCAGCGTAGCTAGTAGTACTACTGTTGTAATGGTTAATAGGCGCCGGGCCGTTCGTGTCCGGTTGAAGGAAAAATTCATCTTTGATCTACAATTTTAAGGTTTAATAAACAGATAGTTGAGTTTGACGGCGTACCGCCTTCCGGGTTTGGGAACCCTGAAATTATCGTACAAAGTGTCGTTTAGCAGGTTATCCACCTGTAAAGAAAGGGAGAGCCGGGCGTCATCCGGACGATAGGTTAGTCCGGTTCGGTGCTGGTGTTGGGTGGGCACCAGATTGTCGGGATTAGCGCTGGCCTCGTTGATTACGTAGGTGACGCTAAATTGGTTGACGTAAAAATAATTCCAGAATAGCTGCAAGCGATCATTGTCCAGGAATAGGTCGGAGCATTCATAGCTGACGGAAGCATTTAGAAACCAATCCGGAATATTCGGGACTTGGACTCCAATAAAGGCGTCGTTCTGAATGCGATCGGAAGCGGACAGCGCGATGTGCTGGAAAGTAAAATTTAGCGATGCTTCTAAATGGCGCAAAGGCTCTACTCTGGCTGCCAACTCAAGGCCCGCGGCACTGACTTCGGTTTCATTGATGTAGCGGGCCTGTTCCCCTCCACCGATCGGCTCCAGGCGAATCAGATCGCGTTGCGCCCGCAAGAATCCGTTGAGGTCAATCGAAAAAGCGCGGTGGTTATCGATATCTTTTGACAAGCGCCCGCCCAGGTTGAGGTTGTTGCTCCGTTCTGGCCGTAGGTTATAGTTGGGCAGGATGAAGAGGAAATTGCCGTAAATCTCCGGCTCATCGGGAATCCTTATGGTTCGTTCCAGGCTGGACCGGATAAAAAAGTTTTCTCCGAATTGAAACTTGAGCGCCAAACCCAGGCCGTGATTGACGTCCGCATTGTTGCGCAACGGGACTACGTTGCCGGTTTCCTGGGTGATATCGATTGACCGCGCCCGGTACAAGTAGTTTTTGTAAAAAAGGATGGAAGAAAGGCGTTGATCGGCCAGCCATTTCGATTGAATTTCAGCGCCGAAGATGTTGCGCTGAAAGCGGGAAGGAATCGTATTGGGATCTACGGGTTCCCCGCCGATGGTTAGCCGATGGCCGGCTGGGTCATTGCCGGCGATGCGCGAATACGCCCAGAAATTACTGGCGGTGGCCGTATGCCGGTTATTCATTTGCCAGGAAGCGGTAAGGCGGTGGGTAGTGTTTAACTGTTCTCCTTTACGCAAAGAAGGCCGGGGTAGAATTTCCGAACCCCGGCGGTTGGGTATGGGAAGCACCGCTCCCCGCCAATCGTACACGCGCGTGGTGGAATCATGTACCGACTCCCGGGCCAGCGATAGGGAACCAAAATACCGTAGATTCCACTTTTCGCCCAGGGTTTGACGATAGTTAAGGCGTTGCAAGAAGGAACGATTGTCGGTGAAGGCCTCCCCGGCCGGTCGTTTGGTCACGCGTCTGCCATGTTGGAACTCATCTTTCCGCTGCGTATACACCAGGCCGTAAGTCAAGCGGTCGGCCCAGGATTGATTGCGAATCCCTAGGTTGGCTGCTATTTGAGCGGAGGAATGCCGGTCGTTAAATCGCCGGGCGTCGATACGATTTTCCACCACCGTCGTATCCATTTGACCGAAGGTGTTTTCGAATATCCGGATAGACTGATTCGGGATATCTTCCATGCGGTAATCATTCTGCGAATAATTAAAAAAGCCGTTTAGTCCAATGCTGATATTTTCCCGCAGTTGTTTCCGGGCGAGTACAGTTGCGCGCTGCGTGTGAAAAGAGCCGGCTTCGTAGGAGGCCTCCAGATAGTCACCACTCGCTCTTCGGGGCACGATGTTGATACCCCCGCCCAATGCATCGGTGCCAATATTGATGGGCATTACGCCTTTATAAACCTCAATCCGGTCGATCAGGTTAACCGGCAGGTTGTTGAGTCGTACCCCGCCGCCGTAAAACTCAAGCGGGATGCCGTCGTAATAAACGCGCACCGCACGACCGCTAAGGCCATTTAAGTTGAGTTGTAAATCGCTGCCCAGCCCACCCTGCTGCCGCACCAGGACGCCCGTAGAACGCTTGAGCAAATCTTTTGCTCCGATGGCCTGCTGCCGCAGCGCCTTTCCATCCAGCGTGCTGATCGCAATCGGATTTTTAGCGAGCATAGAAGCTGCTGATTCCGCCCGAACCACGATATTTTGTAATACCTGCGCTTCTTCTTGCAAGGTCGTCTGAAGATTCCGCACTTGTTGGGCCTTCAGCCTAATGGAAAGGGATTGATTTCGGTAACCGAGAGCGGAAAAGGTTAATTG
>CAYWHT010000290.1:5548-5972 GCA_964458135.1 uncultured Saprospiraceae bacterium
GGGGAAGAGCTAATTCGTAGCGCCCCTCCTGGTCGGCTACTACGCCATTGTTGCCCGGCTCCACCAAAATGCTGACCCCGATAAGGGGCTCGCCATCGCCGTTCATCACACTACCCCTGATCAGCCCGTAGTTTTCCTGCCCTTGTAGAGAGGCGGCGGCAAACCACAACAGCCATCCGATCCATCCTATTTTATACATCATTATTAGTGACTTTTTATCTTGGAGCGCCATGCACGCCAGCTATAGTCTGCCAACCCAAAATTTGTGAATGCTGATTTGGCGGACTACAACGGCCAGGAACCCGTTCAAAACCAAAAAAGCAAACCCACCGAAAGGCCGAGGGTTATCAGAACCAACCAACGCTTCCTGGCTAGAAGCGCAATAAGGTGAACCGCCAGCAACAACAGAATCCCTCCTATCAGG
>CAYWHT010000291.1:0-5959 GCA_964458135.1 uncultured Saprospiraceae bacterium
AGCCGAAAAAATAGCGGCGTCATATTTTCACAAATCTCATGTTGTCAGACTATAACTCAAGCGGAATAATCGTCACGTACTGTCCTTATAGTGGCGGAAACTCTATTTGCTGTATGGACTGCCCAGATATGGAATAACCTAATAAAAATAACCGAAAGCCTGGTAAAGAGGGATGACCAGGCTTTCCCTAATATAATCTTTTATGAAAGCTAGACATTTCTTTTTGTTTTACTTTTCCCTTTATGCTCTTTCCTGTTCTCCGGATCCCGATTCCACCAACACCCACCACATCACCATTGTAGACACTTTATTCATCCCGGTAACCTCTTCAGAGTTAGCGTATGGCGGACGCCTCGAGGCGGAAGATGTCTTCCTGTTTGCCGACCTGGAAAAAGGAATAACCCTATTGGAAGTAAGTCGAAAGGGCGCGTTAATCTCCGAATGGGAAGTAGGCGGTTCTGGCCCCGAAAAAATTGGCAGCATTTTAAGCGCATTTAATTACATCAACAATACTGCCATTTCCTTGGTTTCAGAAAGAGGAATTTATACCCTTGACAGATCCAGCGGCTCCTTAAATAAGGAAATGGGCCATCAATATAGTTCTCCTCTTTTTACAGAAAAAAGATTAGTAAGGTTCGATTCCGATCATGAAGACTTTTTAGTATTCGTACACGAATCCATCCCGGAAACACCTTCAGTAAACGATCCGGCCTACTTTCAACAGACCATTAATTTCACGGTTTTCGACCGAATCCGCGATAGCATGAGCTTGAAGATCGGTTTTGAAAAAGATAGCCGGCTCAGGGGCGAGAAACTTCAGCCTCCCGTTATTTCCAGGCTGATGGCCCGTCGCAATAATGAATTATTCTGCCTGTACAGCTACGGATCTAAAATATACACTTACGATGTATTTGATAATTTCAAATTCAAAGAAAGCATCCCCCTATCTCCCGATCATTTTACCATTGCAAAACCCGGGAATGAAATGATTAAAAGGCTCGCTACCAGTAGTGAATATACGGGCTTGGTGGTAGATAATGACCTCATCCTCGCCACTTACCGTACGGGAATTCCAGCCGATCATTTAAAAGAGGATTTTCAAGACCCACGGATACTCCAGGAACTTTACGCTGAGCACAACAAGGTATACGCACAGGTAGTGTTGGCGGGTCGGAAAATGGGAAAGGACATCCTGTGCCCTCCTATAGTGCATAGAGTGGAAGATGCGCTTGGAAAAGATTTATTCTTGTTTAAGCCCAATGGCAAAGTGGAATTCCCTGATCGGGAGGCTTACTTTATAGGAAAACTGGCGCCGCTTTAGAATCATTTATAGTCTGCCAACTCAAGATTTGTAAATCCTGACCTGGCAGACTATAATAATCGTTACCTACGAAATCCGGCGCCAAATTGCGAGGTCGAAAATCTCACGATCACCAGAAATTTTTCCTATCTTAACATTGCCCTTACTAACTAGTCCATCGCAATATGGTCATTAACCGTACACCTACAATCCTATGGCTGCCGGTTCTTTACGTCCTGGTCGCTGCTTGCAACGCCGCCAACCCCGATCCGGAAGCGGCGGCCGAAGCCGATGCGCCCGATGAACAACGGGCCGAAAACCCCATCGAAGTTCAGGTCACCGCAGCCAAACGCGAAGCTTTCCCCCTGCGCACCCTCACCACCGGCGCCCTGACCGCCGCCCGCCAGGCCGAAATCCGCATGAAGGCGAGTGGCGAACTGACCCAGCTCCCCATCGAAGAGGGGCAACGCGTAGAAAAGGGCGCCCTGCTCGCCGCCGTCGACGAGCAGGCTCTGCAACTCCAGCTCCGGCAACAACAACTCCAGCTCGACCAGGCCGCCGTCGAAAAACAGGACCTGCTCATCGCCAACGGCGGTCAGGCCAATGTCGATACCTCCGTCAGCGCCGAAAAGCTGCAGCAAATACTCACGCTCAGCGGCTACAACCAGGCCGAGCACGGCATCCGGCAGGCGGAGTACGAATTGTCCAAAGCCCAAGTGCACGCCCCCTTTGGCGGACTGGTGGCCGATCTGCAAATGCGCCTGCACCAACAGGTCAACGCCGGAGACCCCATTTGCCACCTCTTCGACCCCGCCAGCTTCGAAGCCACCTTCGAGCTATTGGAAAAGGAAGCCGTGCGCGTACGCCCCGGCCAGACCGTAAAGGTGCGCCCCCTGGCCCTGCCCGAGCGCACCTTTACGGCCAAAATAACCACGATCAATCCGCTCGTTAGCGAAGAGGGCCTCGTCACCCTGCGGGCCGACCTGCAAAACACCGGCCGCACCCCCCTCCTGGAAGGCATGAACGTAGAGGTCATCCTCGAACAACCCATACCCGATCAGATCATCGTTCCGAAATCGGCCGTCGTCCTCCGCTCGGGCCGCGAGGTGGTCTTTACCTACGCGGCCGAAGAGGGGCTGGCCAAATGGCAATACGTCACCATCGCCCACGAAAACGACCGGGCGGTGGCAATCGCCGAAGGGATCGAGGCGGGAGCACTGGTGATTTACGAGGGAAATTTGAATTTGGATCATGATGCGCGGGTGCTGCGAAAATGAAATATCGTGGCTGTGTGGCTAGCGTCTATGCTGGCATGATGGTTCTCTTTGTGCTTGGGTTTGCTGGAAATCGGGGATTGCTGGTTTTGGCTGTAGCTAAGCTTTCTTAGTTCGCTGGTAGCTGCAGCTAGAAAGACAAGGCAGTAAGGCTGTTAGCCTGGCCAAAGCCACACCGCTACATAGTCACCCAGCCAGCATCACCTTCAAAAGCCAAAATCATTCAACATGCTCAACTTCCTCATCCGCCGCCCCGTCGCCGTCCTCATGAGCTTCCTCGGCGCCCTTGCCCTCGGCCTCCTCGTCGGCCGGGGGTTGCCGGTAGGGTTGTTGCCCGAAGTGCCCATCCCGCGCATCAGCGTGCAGCTGGAGTATCCCAACACCTCGGCGCGGGAGCTGGAAAATACCGTGGTGCGACCGCTGCGCAATCAACTCTTGCAGGTGGGCAACCTGAAGGATATCCGCAGCCGGGCGCGCAACAACAGCGCCGTCATCACCCTGGAATTCGATTTCGGCACGGATACCGACCTGGCCTTTATCGAGGTCAACGAGAAAATCGATCAGGTGATGGGTCAACTGCCGCGGGAGATGGAGCGCCCGCGCGTGCTCAAAGCCAACGTGGCCGATATCCCGGTGCTGCAGTTGAGTTTAATTCCCAAACGGCTCGACAGTTTGCGCGCACCGGCGCGAGCGGAAGCCCTGCTCGAGCTCAGCGATTTCGCCCGCTCGGTGGTCAAGCGGCGGCTGGAGCAGCTGCCGCAGGTGGCTTTTGTAGATATCAGCGGATATGCCGAGCCGCAGATCACGATCGTACCCAAACGCGACGTCTGGGAAAGCCTGGGCTTTACCGAGGAAAAGCTGGAGCAGGTAGTGCGTGAGAACAACCTCGACCTGGGCAGTATTCTGGTGCAGGACGGCCAGTACCAGTACAACCTGCGGTTCCGCTCGGCCCTGGGTAGCCGCGAGGATATTGCCGATATCTACCTGCGTCACGGCGGCCGGCTGCTGCAGCTGCGCGAACTGGCGGAGGTGCGGCGCGGCATGCGCGAACAGCGGGGGCAATACCTCTACGACGGCCAACCTGCCCTGGTGTTTACGGTACGCAAGCAGGCCGACGCGCAACTCTTTGCGCTCAAGCGCGAAATGGAAGTGCTGCTGGCCGACTTTCGCGAACAATATTCCGAACTCGATTTCCGCCTCACCAATGACCAGTCGGAATTACTGGAAGTCTCCATCGATAACCTGGTGAGCAGCCTGGCCTACGGCGCCCTCTTTGCTTTTTTAATCCTGTTTATCTTTTTCCGCGAGTGGCGAGCGCCCATCCTCATCGGTATTGCGGTGCCGCTGGCCCTGGTCATGGCCCTGTTGGGCTTTTATCTGATCGATCTGTCGATCAATACCATCTCGCTGGCGGGCCTCATCCTGGGGGTGGGCCTGATGATCGACAACTCCATCATCATCATCGAAAATATCCGGCAGCAACGGCGCATGGGCTTCGACCTCACCGAAGCGTGCGTGCGCGGCGGCAACGAGGTCATCCGGCCTTTGATCAGCTCGGCGCTCACCACCTGTTCGGTTTTTCTGCCGCTCATTTTTTTGAGCGGCATCGCCGGGGCGCTATTTTACGATCAGGCGGTTTCCATCACCATTGCGCTGGGCGCCTCCCTGCTGGTCGCCTACCTCCTCCTCCCCACCCTGCTGCGGCTGATTGCCCGCCGCGGTGAGGCGCCGGCCGTCGATCCCACCCAAAGTTACCGCCGCTACACGCGCTCGGTGGATGGGGTGCTGCGCGTTCGCTGGTTGACCTTGCTGGTGTTTCTCGGCATCATTGGGGCGGGCGTCTGGTTAGTCGACCGGGTGCCGCAGGAGCGTTTTCCGGAGTTGAGCCGGCCGGCGCTGCGCTTGTCGATCGACTGGAACGAGGCGATCGATCTCACCGAAAACCGGCGGCGGGTGACGGAATTGCTAAAACACTTTACCGCCGAGTTGCGCATCTCCAACAGCTTCGTCGGCGAGCAACAGTTTTTGCTGGCTACCGAAGAACAATCGCTCAATGAGGCCGAGCTAGTGTTGTACGGCCGGGACATCGATCTGAAAAAACTGGAAACCAAACTGGAAGGGTATCTCCGTCCGATCTACCCGACCGCTACTTTTGACGCACGGCCGTTAGAAAACATTTTTGATCAGGTCTTCGGGCAGGAGGGGGCGCCCCTGGTCGTGCACTTGCAATCGGCCACCCGGCAGGAGACCCCGCCGCCGGAGGCGGCCCGTTTGCTGCTCGAGTTTTGGGCGCAGCGGGGCCTGCGGGCCAATCTGCCGCCGCAACAGGAGCAATACTACCTCAACATATCGCGCAAGGAAGCCCTGCGCTACGGCGTACCCTACGAGCGCATCCGCAACCGACTGCGCGCGCTGTTCAACCGGCAGGAGGTGGGCATCCTGCGGGAGACCAATCGCCGGGTGCCGATCACGCTGGGCGTCGACCGGCCTTCCTTTTACGACCTCATCAACGAAGCGACGGTCACCTCCAGCGCCGGCGACCGCTTGCCGCTGCGCTATTTTGTGCGGCTGGAACGGCGAGAAGATTACAAGCAGCTTACCGCCGGGCGGGCGGGCGAGTCGCTCCGGTTGCCGCTCAACCGCTACGAGGCCGGCATCGTGGAAAGCACGCGCGATTGGCTCCGCAACAATGGGCGGCTGACGGCCTTCTTTAGCGGGCAGTTCTACGAGAACCGGCAGGTGTTGCGCGAATTGGCGGTGATCATGGCGGTGTCTATTCTGTTGCTGTACCTCATTCTGGCCGCTCAGTTTGAATCTCTGGTGCAGCCGCTAATCGTCATTTTCACCGTGCCGGTGGGGCTGACGGGCGCCCTGTTCGTCCTCTGGCTGGCGGGCCAAAGCCTTAACCTGGTGGCCATCATCGGCATGATCGTCATGAGCGGGATCGTCGTAAACGACGCCATCCTGAAGGTGGATATGATGAACCGGCTAGGGCGAGAGCATCCCCCGCGCGAGGCCATTCACCGGGCGGGCGTGCGGCGGCTGCGGCCCATCCTGATGACTTCAATGACGACGATTCTGGCGTTGCTGCCCGTGCTGTTTTCGGAAGGCCTGGGCGCGGAATTGCAGCGGCCGCTGGCCTGGGCCGTGGTTGGGGGGTTGGTGATGGGGACGGTGTCGAGTTTGTACTTTATTCCGGTGTTGTATGGGATGAGGTTTAAAAATATTTAAAAGTAGAGGAAGGCCCCTAAGATTAGCAGACGTATTCCTTGGAAGGCTCTTAAAAGGAAATGAACATGAATAGGAAACAACTCCAGGAAAAACTCTATTAGCTAGTACACTGTGTAATAAGTAATTTTGCGCTTTGGCAGTGTCTTTTGGCGAA
>CAYWHT010000292.1:0-5940 GCA_964458135.1 uncultured Saprospiraceae bacterium
GCGTTTTCGGGTTCTACATCATCTACGTGGTTGAGGTATTCGTTGGTTTCGATGCCGGTTTCGCGTTGTACGCGGTAGTCGATACCTGCCGTAGCCCGGAAGATGAGATTTTGCAGTGGGGTGTATTCGAAAATCTGGGACGTCTGGAAGCGGTTAACGCGGGTGTCGTTGTTCTGTAATTCCTCGGCGCGGCTGACAAATTCGGTCATGGCGGCAAAATCTTCGTCCGACAACTCATCCAGATTGGGATTGAAGCCGGGGCCCACAAAAAGGGAAGAGCCCGATTCGGTGTACCAAAGTCCGGTGTATCCACCCGCGTTACCGTTGCGCACGCGGCTGAAGTTGTTGCGGTTATAACCAAATGAGCTGCGGTAAGTGAAATCATCGGCCAATTGGGCAGTCAGACCGGTGCGGATATCCACCCGCTTGTTCTCGTTCTGGTTGTGAATGCGGAAGCCGTCATCGTCAAGGAAGGATCCCGAAAAGCTGTAGCCGAACTGGTCGTTGCCACCGTTGATGCCCAGATTGTACTTCTGATGCAACCCCGATTCGAATAGCAAATCCGCCGTGCGATCAAAGAACAGAAAGTCATTGGTGGGTGTGGTGGCGCCGAAGTCTACCCCGACGTTGACATTGGTGCGGCCCGTACCTCCTTTTTTGGTAATAATCTGGATCACGCCGTTAGCGGCATCCGAACCGTAGAGTGTGGTTGCCGCCCCACCGTTGATAAACTCGATGCGCTCGATGTTCTCCACCGGAATGTCCGCCAGGGCGCTCGTAGCCGCTCCCTGGTGCCGGTTGCCGGTGAGCACCAGTCCCAGGTTAGGAGCGGTGTTCAGGTTATCGACCCGCACGCCGTCAACGTAGACGATGGGCGTGGAATTGACAAATGCCGAAACCACGCCACGCGAGCGCACGATGGAAGCTGTTCCCGGCTGACCATTGGCTTGCCGGATCTGCGCGTTAGGCAACTTGGATTGCAAAATCTGGTCGATCCGCTGGGCCGGAACCCGTTCGATCTCCTCTTCGGTAACGGTTACTACGTCGGTTGACAACCGCCGCTTCTCCATATCGATCCCCTGACCGGAAACCACCACCTCATTCAGGCGGATGGGATCTTCTTTCAATAGTACCGTAAAGGACTCACTCGAGGCATTGCGCGGGAGCGTCAGCACATTGTTTTGATAGCCTACGTAAGAAAAGACCAGGGTGAGGCTATCCGCAACATTATCTTGCGGAATGGACAAGGCAAAGTTGCCGCCCTCACCGGTAACCGTGCCCACGCTGCTATTGCGCAGCGCCACGTTTACCCCGATCAGCGGGTCTTCGGTAAGGGCGTCGAGCACCCGGCCGGAAAAAGAAATGGACTGAGCGGTGAGCAACTGTGCGAAAAACAAGCTGAACACCAACAGACAGGTGTTTTTTAAATGCATCATTAGGAGTGTTTGTAGTTTATTAAAACTGGGCTCCAATTTAGATGCACCCTATTAAAACGGTGTTAAGCCAAGATGAAATAATTTCGCTGTTAACCCCTGATTATCAGTCTATTAACTATTCCTTAATATTTTGTTTCGGCGGTAGCCGGTTTAATGGTTGAATGCTGCACGTAGCGTCTCCAGGCGATAATGCCATAAAAGCCCTCCCAAAACATCAAAGAACTTATTACACAGTGTACTAGTACATCCCAATCCGCGCCAGGGGTTGAATGCTCGCATCCGGCGATAATTCCTGGTAAGACAAGACCGGCAATGCCGGGAAAGCTTCCCGGATGAGCGTTCGCAAGTAACCCCGTAAGGTATTGTGGGTGAGGATAAAGACTTGAGGGTATTGGGCGACATAATTCCGGTAATCATCGGCGATTGCGGCCAGAAGGCGCCGGTAGACGTCGGAAGGCGGATAACCGGCTACTTGCAGATCACCGATCGTCTTTTCCAATTCCGGTTCAATTAAAAGGCAGTACATCGTGTTTTGCCCGCCCGAATATTTGTGTGTGATATAGCCTTTTATCTGCCCGCGTACGTATTCGGTAATCTGCTCGGTAGACATTAGCGCTTCAGCGGGCGGCTCCGCCAGGGTATAGCGATCATCGAATACGATATAGTTTTGGGGATCCAAAACGACGTAGTCGGCTTCCAGAGCCGCTTCCAAAAGCAACCGCAAATTACGCACCGAAACCTCTTCCCCCACCATGCACCGGAACAAGGCGCTTAGGCGGGCGGTACTAAAAGTTTCCCGCACGGCTTTCACCAGTTCCGGAAAACGATGGGATAGGTTTTCCAGTAATTTCTCCACCCTGGAAATCGTGATGATCCGGTCGCTCCGGCTACGGATTTCGCTATTCAACGCGATGATCAGATACTCGTAAGCATTCCAGGCCATCATCCCGGCATCCCGGGCTTTTTGGGCGTCGCTTTCCGAATCAATGCACGTATAATCCGCACCGGTACCCGGATTGACGATCGCCCTACCCTGAATCTGGACGCTTCCCGTAAACCCGACGTCCCGGTTGACCATATACTCCCCCGCAGATAAACCGATCCGGGGTACGGTATAGAGGTGATTGATCTGAACCCGAAAACCGGTAGGTGGCAGGGAGGGATCCAGGGCAAATTGAAAATCCGGATAGTACAAACCCAACTCATAAAAAAGCCCGTCGCGCATGGTGGCGAACGGCGGCAGTTGGTAGGAATAACCCATTCCGGAAATCGCCCGCAATAAATCGGGCGCCAAATGGAATACAATTTTTCGCGCGGCCAACGCATCGATCAAGGATTCTGCTACGGTTTCCGGAGGGGATTGATCTTTCAGGCCTTCGTACAATTCCGAAGCGATTATTTCAAACTCATCCAGTGCGATGCCTTCCCGGACGACCCTGGAAAAGATGGCTTGCAATTGATCGCGGTTCCATTCACCTACAACCTCGCTGACCATCTCATCCACAGCCTGGACTTCCCGCAGGATGGCCTGGGTAACGGCGGGTGTAAGCAAAAAGCCCGCATTATTTTGGATGACCTCCACCAATAAGCCGTCCAGAAAATAACTAACCTTTTCCAGATCGGTTGCCGGCTCCGAAAGCAGGTCCTGCAGCCAATGCTTTCCGGGGCGAAAATCCCGCCAGGGTTCGGGGGGGCGCCCTTGCAAAAACGCGTGCACATCGCGAAATAATTCCAGCGAGCCGGGGCAGTGCTTTTGCTCGATTTGTATTTCGATAAAAGGGGAATAGTGGGGCGCCGGCCGCTCCAGGACATCCAGGCTCAGCCGGGGGGATGCCGGAAGCCCTAATTGGGCGCAAAGTTTTTCCAGATTCCGCTGCAGGTTATCGCGAATGGTTTCCGCCCCGGCCTGCCAACCCGCTTTGCCGGCAATATCGGGATCGATAAGACAAACGACTTCTACCGTAGGCATGCTAGGACATTTTCTTGAGCAATTCAGATTGAGCGATGACGTATAAATAGGGAAACTCCAATTCAATAAGGCGGCGTATATACAGGCGTAGCTGGGCGTCTCTAACCATCAACACGCCGCGGTGAAATTCCGGGCCCACAAAATCCCGGATATCGGCGAGCAGATCCTTGGTTTCTTCCGGCGGCATGGCCAATACTTCCTTGCCCTCCGCCTCCCAAACCCAGGAATCGAACTGACGCTCAATTTCCTCCGGCAACGGTTGAACGCGGTCCCGTGGGCGGTTGCCCGGCAAGCTCGGCAACAGGCGGCTTCGGACTTCAACGAGCAGCGTGGGCAATCGATCGGCTTCCAGCAGTTGCCCCTCTAGCGCCTCCAAAATAGACCTCCAGTCGTTAATGGCCACTTGTTCTTTGAGCAGAGCCTTGAGTAATTGGGTGAAAACCACCAACTCTTCCCGACCGGGAAGGATACGCTGAATCAGCGCCTTGGCGCCGCTCTCGGCGCCCCACTTTTCCAATAACTCCTGGGTTGTCTGTACACTAACAAACTGCACGAGATAACGGCGCACCAGAGCCTCCAACTGACCCAGCGGGTAGCGCAGAGGATCCCGCCAGAGTTCCAAACCCCGCTCGAGCACTTGCTCCGCAAACTGACGGGGAACCCATACCGCAGGGGCATCCGTTACGGGGTGGGCGGCGGCCGTCAATTGATCCCGGGGGACGCCCGCGGCTTCCACCTCTCCCACCGCGTGCGGACAAAAGTACTGATCGGTATTTACCGTACCGATCTGCATGGGCACTTCATCCAGAAAGATCAAGTAGTTGCCGGGATTCAAATTACTACCCTGGGTACGCATGCGCAGATCCGGAACGGGAACCCCCAATTCGGAGCTGATGCGCTGCTGTACGGCCGGGTAATGCCGGGCCACAACGGGCCACTGCTCGTAATCTCCCGGAGGCCTGAGATCATCACTAAGTTCTAGAATGACGGCGTTGACCATGGGAATAAACCCGCCGGCCTTACTGTCTTCCGGTCTTAGAGACAAGGCCTTTTCCAAAAAACGCAGGATGGCGGATTGCACCAGGCCAAGCACCCGCTCGATCCGTACATCGTCAGTGCGTTCTCTCTGTTCCAGTTGGTCATAAACTTCCCAAAATTGTTCCCGGTCGCGCAATAAGTTGGTAGCCATCCGGCCCGCGGGGTTGAGAAAAACCCAGTCGGGCTCCCCGTCGAATTCTGGCGGGGCGGCTTTAAGAAAACATTCCCCCGCCCGCGGGGCATCACCCAGGAGTAGATAATCAAATCCCAGACGCATCCATACATCGTCCTGCTCCTCCTCCTTTGTCAGGTCGGCCAAACTACCGTGCCATTCCACCGCCTCGGTAATCCGGTTGTCCCGGAAACATAGATCGCCCAATTGAAATCTTACCGAAACGGCCCGGTCCGCGTGGCCAAGATTTTCTTCGTAACGGAGAATGGCTCTGAAGTTGGTCAAGGCCTCCGAAAGCCGCCCCTCAGTCACCAGGGTATCATTGGCCCTGGTAAACTCATCGAGCAACCGGCGCATTCCGCGGTCGATTTCGGGAAACTCCCCGGCGCGCTGCCCCCTTACTTCTTCCATCAATTCCAGACTGCTGAGCCAGTTGTCTTGTTTCCGTTGCACCAAAGCGGATACAATACGAAGGGCCGGAAAAATCCATTGGGAGGAATCGCTATCCGACTGGGCCTGCTCCAGCGTGCGGTCAATAATGGATTGGATAGCGGGTGGAGGATCGGTGAAGCGTTCCAGTTGCTGCTGACCGGCCTCCTTAAGCGCTTCTAAACAGCGGGCCAATTCTTCATTATCGGGGAAGGTTCGGCTTAGCAAATGAAAGCCGACCTGGAATTGCTCGGTGATCTTCCAGGGATTGGTCGCTTCGTCTATGCCGTTCCGGTAATGCCGTTTGGCGAGCGCGAGTTGGTCGGCGCCGCCTGCTAAACCGTACCGCGCCAGATAGGCCATTCCCAGGTCCTGACCGGCACTGCACGGATCAAAGCTCAAGTGTCCCGGATAACGCGATACCTCCTCGAGGGCGGCGATCATGGCGTCAATTGGTGCCGGGTCTCGTCGCAGGAGACCAGTGTGAAATAGAGCGGCGACAATCTCAAACCAGTTGTCGTTGACCAATGCATTATCCGTAACCGAACCTCCTTTTTCCAGGATGGCGTCAAAATCCTGGAGTGCTAAGGCTTGATTGCCAAGCATGTGGTGACAGATGCCGCGTAGGTTGCGCAGCCACAGGTCATTGGGATCGGCCTCCAGCAGTTCATCGATCGCTTCGACTGCCTCCCGGTAGGCGCCACCCTGCCAGTTTTGGAAGGCGCGCACGCTTCGCAACCAGCTATCGCTCACCAGGGGTGGCTCCTTGCCGGTGTTTAAATCGGATAATTGCTCCAGGACCCTTCGAGCCTCCTTATTTGCGCCGGTATTGGTAAGAATGATGATTCGTTCTTCCAGGGCGTAGGAATTTTGCTCGTCGCATTCCAGGGCGATAC
>CAYWHT010000293.1:0-2651 GCA_964458135.1 uncultured Saprospiraceae bacterium
TGATACAGTAGTTCTGCTTGTTCGTATCGCTGCAGGCTTTCCAGCGTAAACTCGTACAACCCTTCCGAATCGGTTTTGAGGTGCACCCATCCCCCATCGGTAAGGATTTTGCGGTAGCGATCCAAGAATGGCGGCGCCGTCAGCCGCCGATTGGATTTGCTTTTGCGGGGAAAAGGGTCGGGGAAGGTGACCCAAATCTCACTCACTTCGGCGGGCGCAAAAAAATAGTGGAGTTGTTCGATGCGGGTGCGCAGGAACGCAACGTTTTGCAGGCCCTCCTCCAGAGCAATGCGGGCCCCTTTCCAGATGCGGGCCCCCTTTACATCCACCCCGATGAAGTTGCGCTCCGGAAATTGCCGGGCCAGCGCCACGCTGTACTCTCCCCGGCCACAGGCCAGTTCCAGGGTAATGGGGTGTTCGTTGTGAAAATGCGCCTCGTTCCATCGCCCCCGCATGGCGACGGGCTCTCCCCCCTTTCCGAGCAGCTGCGGCGCCTCGGGGCTGAAATTTTCGTATACGTGGGGAAAGCTTAAAATTTCGGCAAACTTTTGCAGCTTGTTCCGCTTACTCATCCTCTTCGGGGTATTTGGTAGTCTGGTTTTTTCCGGCGGAAGCACGGAGCCAATTCCGCATCTTTTGGTTGTAAATATCGTAGATCAAAAGATCGTTGTGCCGGCCTTCGGGGATGCGGATAAACTCATCCGACGCCTTGAGCTGCGGCCGCAAACGCTCCGCACACGTATAAGGCACCACCTTGTCTTTTTGCCCCTGCAAAATCAGCACCGGGCATTGCACTCGCAGCAAATAACGATCGTTACGGAAGCGATATTTAAAAGCGAATACCCGGGGCAAAAACGGATAATAACTATAGAATAAACCGGGCATACTGTCAAACGGCGTTTCCAAAATCAGCTGCCGCGCCGGCGCCCGGGAGGCCAGATAGCTGGCAGGCCCAGAACCAATAGACCGCCCGAAAATGACAATGCGGGAAGCCGGGTAATACCGCCGCAAATAGGCATAAACGGCTTCCGCATCGGCCTGTAAAAGGGCCTCGTTCTGCTTTCCCCGGCTCTTGCCAAATCCGCGATAATCAAAAACAAAAAAGTCGTAGTCGAAACGGCGAAAATAATGGTGCAGATGCCCCCAACGCGCCACATTACCGGAATTGCCGTGAAAATACAAAACCACCCCCTCGCTATCCGGGCGCCGAAACCACAAAGCATGGATGCGGCCATGGGCCGGAGTAGAAAGCCATACCTCCTGCGGCTGCTCGGCAAAATGCAACGATTCCCGCGCTCTTAAACGGGTCGGGCGGAAAATGAAATAATCTTGCCCGACGGTGGTCAACAGATTGCCCAGCAACCATAGCCCCAAAAAAGCAAATACCACAATGACGATGTACTCCAACGCTTAAACCTTAAAATGTGATGTTGAACAATGGCGCCTCCCACCAAAAGGTAACCGATTGCCGGTCAGCCAGATGACACAACAATTTGTATCTAATCCTCGAACTTAACGTACAGAATTTCTATTATTACTAGCACTAGCTCAGATTATGCATGAATTCATCTACTGCGAACCCATGCATAATCCGGGCTAGCAACTCTTTGCTTCCGGCGCTACTGTCATCTATTCCGGTAAAACTAAAAATCCATGCGATACACAATATTCTTTTTTCTGGCTTTTGTTGTCGGGGCTTCGCTTCAAGCCCAAACCGTCACGGTTTCCGAAGAACTCGCCCTGCGCAATGACGTAGGCTATTACATCCTCGGCAAAATGAAAGACCGCATCTTGTTGTTCCGCGATCACGATTCCGACGACTTTGAAGTTCAGGCCTTCAACGAAAAAATGCGCAAAACCTGGAGCAAAGATATCCTGCTCGATGAAAAGTCGCCGGAACTATTAGCCGTATCTCCCGCCTACGATTGGGAAAGTTTCCGGGTGTTTTATCGTTTTCGCCGCAATTCTCATACGGTGATCAAGGCGCACCATTACGATCCCGCCGCCAACCTGATCGATTCGCTCACCGTGCGGGATTGTGGCTTTTTGTTTTATACGCCGGAATTCAAGACGATCTTCTCGGAAGATCGCTCCAAAGTACTGATTTATTACATCGAAAAAAACTCGATCATCCAGGCGGTTATGTACGATGCCGACCAGCGGAGAACGATGTGGAAACGCGCTTTCCAGCCGCGGGACTTTAACACCAACCGGGGCGTGCTCCACATGACGGTAAGCAACCGGGGTTCCCTGCACATGGCGATCGAAAAAGACAATTCCCGCTCTAAACGGGAGGACCACCACTACGAGATTCACCATTTCAACAGCACCAACGGCAAATATATCGTTTACGACATTCCCTTCCCAACCGAGCGCCTCACTTACGACATCAAGTTCACCTATGACAACCTAAACGACCGAATGGTCGCCTGCGGCATGTACTCCGATAAAAACCCCAGCCGCGCTTTGGGTTACTTTGTGATGCGCATCCAGCCCCGCCGATCAGAGCAATACCTGCTGGAGTTCCACGAATTTGACAGGGATTTTGTAGCCACCCTTCTCGGAAAAGAAGTGGACGAAGACGAGGGGCTGGTGGAATGCAGCGTACAGAATATAGTGCTCCGTCAGGATGGGGGCATACTGCTTATCGG
>CAYWHT010000293.1:2661-5921 GCA_964458135.1 uncultured Saprospiraceae bacterium
TACGAACGCCGCCTGGCCGGGTCCAGCCGCGTCGTATACGATGGCTACAACCGCTACATCGTCGACTATTACTACGATGACGTATTCGTTATCTCCATCCATCCCGACGGACGGCCGCACTGGAAAACCGTCTTGCATAAAAAACAGTACTCCCAGGACGATAATGGCGTCTTTTCTTCCTATTGCCTGTTGCGCACGCCCAGTAATCTGCGCTTCATCTTCAACGATGAAATCAGCTACGAAAATACCGTCAGCGAATACGTCCTTAACGGTGGAGGGCACTTCGATCGCAACAGCGTGCTCAGCACCGAAAACCTCAAATTACGCCTCCGTTTCCGCGACGCCTTGCAAATCGATTCGGATGCCGTCATCGTACCCAGTGAAAGGCGAAGTAACCTGCGCCTGGTAAAATTGGAATTCTAATTCCGGCCATTTTTCAGATGGGCTCGTGAAATCATTTATTTTTGCGGGCATGGAAAACCTACAAGCTCAGATCGAAAAAGCCTGGAATGACCGGGCACGCCTCCAAAGGGGAGACGTTCGGGAAGCCGTACGCCTGGTGATCAGCCGGCTGGATAAGGGAGAACTTCGCGTAGCGGAACCCGATGGTCAAGGCGACTGGAAAGTCAACGAATGGGTCAAAAAAGCCGTAATCCTTTACTTCCCCATCCAACGCATGGAAACCCTTGAACTGGGGCCCTTCGAATTTCACGATAAGATCCCGCTCAAGAAAAACTACCAGGCCATGGGCGTACGGGTGGTTCCCCACGCTATCGCTCGCCACGGCGCTTTTTTGGAAAAGGGAGTAGTCATGATGCCGAGTTATGTGAACATCGGCGCTTGGGTGGGCGCCGGCGCCATGATTGACACCTGGGCCACCGTCGGCTCCTGCGCTCAAATCGGTCGCCAGGTACATCTCAGCGGGGGCGTCGGTATCGGGGGCGTGCTCGAACCGCTTCAAGCTACGCCCACCATCATCGAGGATAACTGCTTCATCGGTTCGCGCTGCGTCATCGTGGAAGGGGTGCGCGTAGAGCAGGAAGCCGTGCTGGGCGCCAACGTCGTCCTCACTCAATCGACCCGCATCATTGACGTCACCGGCAACAAGCCCGTCACCTACCGGGGCCGGGTGCCGGCGCGCTCCGTCGTCATCCCCGGCGCCTACACCAAAACATTTCCCGCCGGCGATTACCAGGCGCCCTGCGCCCTGATAATCGGACAACGTAAAGCAAGCACCGATAAAAAAGTATCGCTCAATGCAGCATTGCGGGATCACGATGTAGCCGTATAGTCAAAGAACCCATTGCGGGTTTAGTAGTTGGCCTACAAATTGCATTTTTTTGATTATACGGCGTTGCGAAAATCCTCATTTAGCTTACTCCGCCCACCCGTTCGGTTGGGTAAACCTTGTCTAATCAAAAAATGGCTAATTTTCGACTCAAAGACCAAACCCGCAATGGGTTCAAGCTCAAAATTCACCGCCGCACATGAAATATCTCATCGTTGGTTTGGGCAATATCGGCGCGGAATACGCCAACACCCGCCACAACATCGGTTTCGCCGTGGTGGATGAACTGGCCCGTGAATTCGGGCTGGAATTCGGTACGGAAACCCAGGGAAAAATCACTTCCTTCCGGCACAAGGGCCGCACCTTTATACTGCTCAAACCTTCCACCTATATGAACCGCAGCGGTAAGGCCGTGCGCTATTGGATGCAGAAAGAAAACATCCCCAAAGAACGCCTGTTGGTCGTCCTGGACGATATCAACCTGAACTTCGGGCGGCAACGCCTGCGCGGCAAAGGCAGCGATGGCGGCCATAACGGGCTCAAAGACATCGACCGTACGCTGGGCGGCGGCAACTACCCCCGCCTGCGCGTCGGTATCGGCCGGGAGTTCGGTCGGGGCCGGCAGGTCGATTACGTTCTCGGCGAATGGAGCCCCGAAGAACGCGAACAACTCCCCGCCGTGCTGAAACGCGCGGCCGATACGGTCAAAAGTTTCGGCGCCATCGGCCTGCAACGCAGTATGAATGAGTTTAATAAGCCTCCCGAATAGAAACCGGGCTTATCAACAACTGTCATCCCAGCAAAAGACCAATAGCCTCCCCCGGGGCATCCGGCTTGGCAGAGGGAACCGGCGAAATTCCCGGATAGCGGCCGCCATCTTGCAATACCCGCTGCATATCCAGCTCGCTTTGGGATTGCACCATAAACCATCCGCGAGCCGCAGCCAGGGCGCCGAGGTATTCCTGCTCGGGCTGACCGGGAGTCGGCACCAGAACCGCCCGCTGGCCGGTAGCCGCCAAATCCATCAGCGTGGAATAGCCCGAACGGCACAGCACCAATCTGCTTTTCGCAAAGACTTCCGGGAGCTCCCGGCTCGTCAGATGACTGACCACCTCCACGCCCTCGCCAACCCATTGCCGGCTTTGCTCTTCCGTTTTTCCCTGCACTAGGAGCGCCCGTACCGGCAGGGCCGACAACTGCCGCAAAACGATCCGCTCCAGCAATGAGCGCTGCGGTTCCGGCCCCGAGAGCAGGACCAACAGATCGTACGCCTTGCGGCGTGAAACAACGGGCGACAGGCGGGATAAAGGCCCCAGATAAGTCGTGGGCAAAGAAAGGGGAGGATGGGATAAAGCTCCCGCTAATCCGGGCGCCCCGGCATAATCGGGTATCCAGCATTGCTGAAAGCGGCGGATAAAACTGCGGTTCACCCGGTTGGCGAAGTGCCGCAACGGGGCGGGTTTTCCACGAAGGTGCAGCTGGTGCGTGACAAACACACTGGGCACCCGCCGGTGAAAACAGCCAAAACGATTATCGGAAATGATGGCTGCCGGCTGGTAACGTTCCACACACTGAGCAGTAAACCGGTGCTCGGCGGCCAGGGCGCGCAAAAAGCGGGGCGCCTGCAACAAAAGTTGCCCAGGAAGATGACGGGAAGCATAACGGATACCGTAGGAAGGCATTGCAAGTAACCGGCATTCGGGAAACTCCCGGCCCAGAAGCCGGTAGGCCCGCCCGTCGCTCGCAAGGATCGGCTCCACGCCCTGACGTTGCAGTTCCCGAATCAGCGGAATGCAACGCGCAGCGTGGCCCAAACCCCAGTTCATTACGTTTACAAGTACGCGTGTGGCCATGGTAAAACGCTACGGCCGGAAAAGTGATTTGGCCGAACTTCCATTATTGTTTACCTTTTGGAAAATATAGTCTGACAACATGAGATTTGTGAAAATATGACGCCGCTATTTTTTCGGCT
>CAYWHT010000294.1:0-5907 GCA_964458135.1 uncultured Saprospiraceae bacterium
CCTCAACAACCTTACCGATGGCGGGCTCTGGTGGGATACGATCGCTACGGTGGCTCCCGAATTGGGAAATGCCGGTTTTGCGACCGTTTGGACGCCTCCGGCTCAAAAAAGTTTTGCCGGTAAATTCGATATGGGATACGGCCCCTATGACTATTTTGACCTCGGAGAATTTGATAGCAAGGGAACCGTTCGCACCCGGCACGGCAGCCGCGGAGAGTTGGAGTCCATGATATCCGCTCTGCACAATAACGGAATGAACGTCATGGCCGATGTAGTGCTCAACCACCGGGCGGGTGGCGATGAGACCGCACAGGAAGAAGCCGGGCCGGAAACGCGCTTCCTGGTCTTCGATCCGCCAAGTGGCCGTCTCCCTGGTGGTCCGGAAGACTTTCACCCCAATAATTTCCATCCTGACGAAAATCCGCCTTTCCGCGATCCCATCTTCTTCGAGGATGTCTGCTATTTCAACGAATTGACGAGCGACCCGCCGGACATGGCCGACGGATCGCCCGGCAGTTGGTATTTCGGCGCCCCCAACCAGATGGGGCAAATGGGGGTAGACCTCATCAGCTGGAGCCGCTTTCTTAAATCGGTAGGCTTCGATGAGCTTCGCCTCGACGCGGTCAAACACATCGAACCGGATTACCTGGCTAAATTCATCGTCGAGTACAACAACGGCCCTCAAGCCTTTGCCCTGGGCGAATTCTTTGATTTCAACACGGCCGCCATCGAAGGTTACCACGCCTCAGTGGAAAATTCCACCAACACGGGGGGCGTCAAATCGCCCGATATGTCTATGTTCGACTTCCCGCTGCGGGGCGTCCTGCAGGGCATCCTCAACGATCAGAGCGGCGCCGCCGACCTTTTCAACAACCTGGGCGGTGCGGGCCTGGTTTGGGGTTCTTCTCTTCCGGGCGATGATGTAGTCACCTGGCTCGATACCCACGATACCGATCGCACGGGCTTCGTGGAAGACAATGACGGCTGCGAAATTCCCGCCGGCAGCAGTTGCCTCAAGCTGGAAACGGAACCGGATCACAATCCCGTATTTTCCGATAAAGAAGACATGGGCTACCCGGTATTGATGGCCGGAGAGGGGCGCCCGTTGGTGTTCTGGAAAGATTGGTTTTGGTTCGGCCTGGATCAGGATATCAAGTGGCAGATGGCCCTGCGCAAGACTATGGCCAAGGGCGGAAGCGAGCACATCCAAAACCTCAACGGCTTTTGGCCCCAGGATGATCCCTTCGACGGGGATAACAACGGCGGCAATATGTTCGCCATGGTGCGCTACGGCCTTTCCGGCGGCGTCAATGATGGATTGGTGCTTGGACTGAACGATCACCCCACGAAGACGAACGGGGTTTTCGTCAATACGCCCTTTTCCGATAAATACCTGAAAGATTATTCCGACGGCTTTCTCTTCGAATCTACCCAAGCTTTCGGTGACAGCCGGGCGTTGATCAAAGCGAAGCCCCGCGACTACAGCTGGTGGGCGCCTACCGGCCTCTATCCCGCGCCGCCCGACGCTACCGGTTGCTATTTCCAGATGGATGCCGAACCGGGTGGATGCCCGCAGTTCGTCACCCTGCGCGCCCAGAATGCCGCCAATTTCATCGTCAACGGCGCTCCGATTGAAACGGGCGACCAGATAGCCGTGAAAAACGCGGCGGGCCAGGTGGTCGGCATCGGCCGCATCGGCCAGGAGGTAGCCTGGGACGGGCAGCACGACATGCTCATCGAAGTATTGGGGGCGCCATCCACCAGTGGGCTGGAAGCCGAAGAGCCCTTGCGCATCTTCGTCTACGACGCCAGCGCGGATCAGGAATTCGAAGCGGGAGCCCTAAATTACGCTGCTGTCGGCGCCGAATTTGACTTTGCGCCCAGCCGCCCCGCCTCGCCCAACCGCAATGGCGACAACCCCACCATTGAAAAAGAAACAACGGCACAGGGTCGCTTCCGCTGTAACGGCATTGCCCTGCTCACCGCCTTCAATACCGATGAGTGCTCCATTTACGCCTTCGGCGCAGGCAATCAATCTGGCTGTAATAATGCCACCAACACCTATTCCCAGGAAGTGGTGATCTATTACATCAACCCACCGGGCGGAGCCGATCTGATCGTCAATGGGGAACCCTTCTCCGTCACCGGCAGCCCGCAAACCGTCGAATTGACTGGACTGCTCTCCGACGGCGCTCCAGTAGACGTAACGGCCGAATTCAGCGGCAGTGCTTGCAGCCGCACTGAAGCCGGCCTCTTCCTGGCGCCGCCCTCCTGTGCGACTATTCTCGATTGCCAGACCAGTGAACCCTCGGCCGCCGCCTACGATGACAGCTGGAATGACGGTGATAACGACGGTTCCGGTTTTGGTCCCTGGCAATTGAGCACTCAAGATAACGATCCCGCCACCGGTGGGCACTTCATATTCACTTCCACGGATAACGGGGATGGAGATGGCAATGGCGACGGAGATATTGACGATGGTGGTGAAGCCTGGGGCCTTTTCGCCAATTCCGGGGATGTTTCCAACGCCCTGCGCCCCTTCAACGAAGCCATTGCCGAAGGAGGAACCTTTTCTCTGGAGATGGATAACGGCTTCGTCGAAGCCGGCGGCACCGTCGGTTTTGCGTTGCAAAATGCGAGTGGAGAAAACCTCCTCGAATTCTATTTCCGCAACGGCGCTCCCGACTACAAAGTCAACGATGCGGCCGGCGAAAGCAGCACCGGAATCAGCTTTACCGATGAAGGCCTGGCCCTTACCTTTACCCTTGAAACCGCAAATACTTATTCCTTAGCTATCAATGCTTTAAGTGGCGGTAGTTTTACCGCAACTGGCGACTTGAAGTCGCCCGCCGGGGGACAAGCCGTAGCGCAGGTGCGCCTCTTCAACGCCAACGCCGGCGGCGGTGGCGAGCGCAATGCTTATTTCAGCAGCTTCAAAATTTGCGCGCCGCCCCAGCCAACGTGCAATAACAGTGATGCGGCGGCAAGCACCTACGATGGCGGTTGGAATAATAACCAAAACGACGGCTCCGGCTTCGAACCCTGGCAACTGAGCACCCAAAATAACGATCCCGCCACCGGTGGGCACTTCATATTCACTTCCACCGATAACGGGGACGGCGACACCAATGGCGACGGCGATATCGATGCCGGAGGGCGCTCCTGGGGCCTTTTCGCCAATAGCGGTGATGTATCCAATGCGGTTCGGCCGTTTACCGACGCCATGACGCCGGGGGGAACCCTTTCCCTGGAGATGGATAACGGCTTCGTCGAAGCCGGCGGCACCGTCGGTTTTGCGTTGCAAAATGCGAGTGGAGAAAACCTCCTCGAATTCTATTTCCGCAATGGCGCACCCGACTATAAAGTCAACGACGCGGCTGGCGAAAGCGGTACGGGCATCGGGTTTACGGACGAAGGCCTGGCCCTTACGTTTACGCTCGAAACAGCAAATACTTATTCCCTGGATATCAATGCCCTCAACGGCGGTAGTTTTAATGCAACTGGCGACTTGAAGTCACCCGCTGGGGGGCAAGAAGTAGCGCAGGTGCGCCTTTTCAACGCCAATGCCGGGGGCGGTGGCGAGCGCAATGCCTATTTTAACAGCCTGGAAATCTGTGTTCCACCCGCCGATTGTAGCATCGATGAAATTACCGCCGGCGCCCAGACGGCCTGCGATCCGAATACGAATACCTATACCCAGGAGGTCACGCTAACCTATCAGGGCGCTCCCGCGATCGGTCAGCTGGTTGTAAACGACCAGTTTTTTGATATCACGGGAAGCCCGCAAACGGTAAGGCTGACGGGCTTGCTCTCCGATGCCGCGCCGGTTGACGTGGAAGCTTTTTTCTCGGCCACGCCCGGCTGCTCAGCTAGTGCTTCAGCCTTGTTTACGGCGCCCGAGGGCTGCTTGCCCTGCGCCATCACCGATGTGGAGGCCCTGGCGCAAACCGAATGCGATGACAACTTCTACGATCAAACCCTACAGGTAACTTATGAGAATGAACCCAGCACCGGCCAACTGGTAGTCAACGGGCAATCCTTTGCCATTACCGGCAGCCCGCAAGAGATAGAGCTCGTCAACCTAAGTGCAGACGGGGCGCCCGTCGATGTGACGGCTTTCTTTTCCGAAGAGGCGGGCTGCACCGCTACGGCGGCCGGTCTTTTTACCGCCCCCGAGCCTTGCCCGCCCTGTGATCTGACCGGGGTCACGGCCTTGCAGCAAAGCGCTTGTACCCCCATCAGCAATACCTATCGTCAGGAACTGGAGATCACTTACGAAAACGCTCCCGAAACGGGGTTTCTGGTTGTCAACGGTCAGTTCTTCCCCATTACGGGTAGCCCGCAGGTAGTCACCCTGGCCGGCCTGCCAAGCGACGGACAGGCAGTGGATGTGACGGCTACCTTTTCCGACGATCCAGACTGCGCACTGACCCTCACCAATCTGTTCTCCGCGCCGGCCAATTGCGCGGGCGCGCAAGCTTGCCAGACCGATGACGCCAGCTCAACTGCTTACGACGACGGCTGGGCAAGTGGGGATGACGCTGGCGGAGGCTTCGGCCCCTGGACCTTGAACACCACTAATAGCAATAACGCCGGCCACTTTGTGTTTACCTCTACCGAAAATGGAGACGGAGATGGCAATGGCGATGGAGACATTGACGCCGGAAGCGAAGCCTGGGGACTCTTTGCCAATAGTGGCGCGCTATCGGAAGCCATCCGGCCCTTTGAAGACCCGCTCCGGGTTGATAATACGCTGAGTTTTTTCTTCGATAACGGCTTTATCGATGCCGATGGCACGGTTGGCTTTGGCCTGCAAAACGCCGCCGGAGATAACCTGATGGAATTCTTTTTCGTCGGAGGAGAATCGACCTATACGGTCAAAGATGCGGCCGGCAGCCGCGAAACGGGAATTGGTTTCACCGATGAAGGATTGGTCATCGACATTACCCGGACGGGAGCCCTGACCTACGAACTGACTGTACGTAGATTGGCGGATGACTTCACGCAGTCTTTCGCCGGCGCGTTTGCCGAGACGCCTGATTCAGATCCCGCTCAGATTCGCTTTTTTAACGCCAGCGCCGGTGGCGGCGCCTCCAATAATATGTACGCCAACCGCCTGGAGATTTGCCGGTTAACTTGTGAGCCTTTCTTTATTGTAGATGCCGAGGATGTTTTGCTGCCGGAGTGCGCTAATGAGGGTATTGATGTTCCGATCGGCGTTAACCTGATTTGCGAATCCCTCGCGAATTGCAACTACGATTTTGAAGATCTTACGGTAACGGTTACCGATCCGGCCGGAAACGAACTGACCCCCAAATCGATCGATAGCGAGACTTTTGCCTGCTCCGGCTTTGCTCGCTTTACTTATAACATCGTGCGTAATCAGGTTGGAGAATTTGAAGTGCAAATCGAATATGAGGACCCGTTTGTGGTAAACGGCAGCCTGACCCAAACCTTTTCGGTAAGCCAGGTTGGCGATCCCGCTCCACAGATCTATCCCTCCGCGCCGGTAGTGCGCCTTTCCGAGTGCTTAGTACAGCCTCAGCCTTACTTAGTGACCCTGAACATCTCCACCTGTGACGACCAGCCGGTTGATCCGGATAACCTGACCGTTACGAATGAGCTGACCGGTGAGGTATTGCCGGTCGTCTTCAACGATGCTGGCTTGGTCCAAGTGCTCGGCCAGGCCGGCGACAATTTCTTCCAGTCGGAAGGCACGCCGCACACGGCCACCTACACCGACGCCAATGGCAATACCGCGACGCAGCAATTTTTTGTCAACACCATCCAGGATGCCGATCCGCGCCCGCAGATCGTCACCACCGAGACCAGCGTGACGCTGCCCCAATGCGTGGAGCAAGCCGAAGTGGTGGTTGGCGTAAGCGTGCAGTCTTGCGACTTTGAGAC
>CAYWHT010000295.1:0-4331 GCA_964458135.1 uncultured Saprospiraceae bacterium
GAATGAGGAGGAGGATCGAAGTCTTTTTTTGCAAACGCATTGTTAAAAAGATTTGGTGTGATTTATAATGAAAATAAAAATTTATAGAATATAGTATTATACGGTGTCTTTTTTAAGGCAAAAAGAGGTGAAAAAGGGGTGAAAAGTCCAAAACCCTTGATTTTTCAAGGCTTCCATGCTTTTTTTGATCCTAAAAACTTGGTATTAAGTGGTTAACCACCTAAATTTGAGTCATTCACTAAATCAAAATATTCTGAAATGAATAAAGGAGATCTGATCAACAAAATCGCCGAGGATGCTAACCTAACCAAAGCACAGGCGACCGATGCCCTCAACACCGTTCTCGAAAGCATTTCGGGTGCACTGAAGAAGGGAGACAAGATAACGCTGATCGGCTTCGGCACCTTTTCTGTATCTCACCGCCAGGAGCGGGAGGGCAGAAATCCCCAAACCGGAGAAACGATTAAGATTGCTGCCAAGAATGTCGTAAAATTCAAGCCTGGTAAAGAACTGACGGATTCGGTCAACTAATTTATCAGATAAATTTTTTCTTATAAAAGGGCAATCCGGGTTCATCCCAGATTGCCCTTTTAGTTGGGGCGATCCGCGGAGCGCCCGGCATCATTTATTATTTATTTATTAAATTCATAACCCATGAAGATCGCAACCAAAGTCATCCACGCGGGCATCAAGCCGGATCCGGCCACCGGCGCGATCATGACGCCCATATACCAAACTTCCACCTACGCACAAACTGCCCCCGGCGAGCACCAGGGCTACGAATACGCCCGAACCCAAAACCCCACGCGCTCGGTGCTGGAGGCCAATCTGGCCGCCCTGGAAAACGGCGCGCGGGCCGTTTGTTACGGCAGTGGCCTGGCCGCCATGGATGCGGTCTTGCGGCTCCTGCAGCCCGGTGATGAGGTGCTTTCCACCAATGATCTCTACGGCGGCTCCTACCGGCTAATGACCAAGGTATACGAAAAATTTGGCGTGCATTCCCGCTACATCCCCATGCAAGATGCGGATGCCGTAGCCGCCGCCATCACGGATCGCACCCGCCTGATCTGGATTGAGACTCCGACCAACCCCATGTTGAATATCATCGACATCCGGGCCATTTGTGAATTAGCCCGCAAACGCGGCATCACAACCTGTGTGGACAATACCTTCGCCTCTCCTTATTTGCAAAACCCCCTGGATTTGGGGGCCGATCTGGTTTTACATTCGGCGACCAAATATCTGGGCGGCCATTCCGATGTCATTCTGGGCGCCGTCGTTTGTAAAGATCCGGCGGTGGGAGAACAGCTCGCGTTTTTACAAAATGCCGTAGGCGCCGTACCCGGTCCGCAGGATTGCTTTCTAATCTTGCGGGGCATTAAAACGCTGCATCTGAGGGTGGAACGCTCCTGCCGGAATGCCGCCGCCATTGCCGAACATTTGCGGGCGCATCCCGCCGTTAGCAAAGTGTTTTATCCGGGATTCGAAGACCACCCCAACCACGCCATCGCCGAAGCGCAGATGCGCCATTTCGGCGGCATGGTGTCCTTTGACCTGATGGACGATCAGTTCGAACACGCCCGCAAAATACTCAGCGCTACCCAGCTGTTTACCCTGGCCGAATCCCTGGGCGGCGTCGAATCCCTGATCGGCCACCCCGCCTCCATGACCCACGCTTCCATCCCCCGGGAAGAACGGCGGAAGGTGGGCTTGACGGATTCCCTCGTTCGCCTGAGCGTGGGTGTTGAAGATGTACAAGACTTGATTGCGGATCTCGATCAGGCGCTGGAACAGGTATCGGTAACGGCTGCGCAACGCTCCTGACCATTTGACCCCGGAAGCAGAACCCTATGATCTTTGGCTTTCACAAGACCAATTCCTAAAAAACGACTTGCCTTTAAAAACATTTTGTTTTATTTTTGTTTTAAAGAAAGATTTTGTTTTAAAAGTATGCGTTTTATGAATTGGGGTAAAGGAATGGGCTACTTACGCCAGCATTGGTTTAAAGTCATCGCGGGTTTGCTGCTTTTATTTCTTTTGATGCGCAAAGATTTGAGCTTCGAGCTCAACCTGCGTTCCCCTACCCGCCAGGACACTTTTGAAGAACCTAAGGACCCGGTGCCGGCCCAAAAGCGGCGCCCCGAAGAGCGGGAAGCGCCCGAAATTCTAACGGAGCGGGAAGCCGAAACGCCCGGAACATCTGCCGAAACGCCCGCCCAATCGGAGCGTTTCGATCTACTGGGCCGGGAGGACAAGGCGGCCCGGCCTTCCGCTCCGCTCAAAGCGATTGAAAAGCTGGACCGCATCGACGAGGCCACCAAACAGGCGTTTATCGATCGCTTCGACCGGGTGGCGGTTGATGAGCGCAAGCGTTACGGCATTCCGGCGGCCGTCATCCTGGGTAACGCCATGCTGCTCAGCCAGTCCGGAAAAGGCCCGGCCGCGCAGGAGGGTAAGAATTTTTTCCGGCTGCCCTGCACCCCGGATTGGAAAGGCAAGAGCGGTATTTACCGCGGGGATTGTTTGCGGCATTATGACCGGGCATGGACGAGTTTCCGGGATCACAGCCTTTTCCTGACAACCGGGAAATACGCCCACTTGAAGCAGTTGCGCAACCGTGCGTATACCTCCTGGGCGCAAGCGCTGGAAGACAACGGGTTTGCCCAAGAGGCCGACTACGCTCGCCAACTCATTGCGGTGATCGAAAGGCACCGACTCTACGAGCTGGATGAATAGCCACTCATTCCACTCCGGGATGCTTCATCTTGTAGTAATGCACGCCGGCGCCGTAAACCCAGCCGACCCTACCCTTGCGATGCCTTACCTTGATCCAGGGTTCATTGACTGTGGTTTTACCCAGGGAAATTTCTTCGGTAAAATCCGTCACCTCGTTCATGAAGTAGACTTCTTCAAAAAGATCGAGTTTCAGGATGACCTCGCTGTCCAGTGTAGGCTCGCTGCGCAAGTTGAGGCCGTCGATGGTGACATAGAGCGTGGTTACCCGCTCGGTTGAGGTTCTGGGTGTTTTGTCTTCGGTTCTGGCGTCCGCTTCGGCTTGCTCCCCCTTAGGTTGATCGGTCTCCGTTTCGGCGGTTTCTCCGGCAACGGGGGCCTCGGTGGCAACTTTTTCCTGGATGGCTTCCCGGGTGGAACTGCACTTCGAAACAGCCCAGATGATAAAGCTTCCGAGAAAGATGACAATGATGAACAGTTCTAACTTGGGTAGCATTTTTTTGTTGATCATGTACCGGCAGTTTATTGTTAATACATCGGGAACGGACGAGGGGATTGACAATACCCCCAATTAAGGTTTATTTGTAACCTGCAAGCCGCCATCCAGGAATCTACCACTAATTTAAGCTGAAAAGGCATAAACACGCAATCACTTCCTGCCTAATCTGAATTCGATGGACGAGGAATTGGTCTACAAGATCGGCATTACGCGCATTCCGAAAGTTGGGGCGGTAATTGCCAAAAATTTGATCAGCTATTGCGGGGGCGTGCGTGCGGTATTCGAAGCGCCGAAAGCCAAGCTACTGCGCATCCCCGGAATCGGGGAGCAGATTGCCCACCATTTGATCCGGCAAAATGTGCTCTTGGAAGCCGAAGCGGAAATCCGTTTTTTGGAAAAGCAGCAGGTGCTGCCCCTTTTCTACCTTGACGAAGCCTACCCCGAGCGGTTGCGGCACCTGCCCGATTGTCCGGTCATGCTGTATTACCGTGGCGAGGCCCCGCTCAATAGCCCCCGGCACGTCGCCATCGTGGGCACCCGGCGGCCTAGCCCGCTGGGGATAGAATTTACGCGGCAATTGGTGCAAGACCTAAAACCCTACGGCGTAACGGTCATTAGTGGGTTGGCGTACGGAATTGACATTAGCGCGCACCGGCGTTGTGTGGAGCTCGATATCCCCACCATTGGAGTGCTCGGCCACGGGCTGCGGGAAATCTACCCCCCGCAACACCGGTCGGTGGCGGAAGAAATGACCGAACAGGGCGGCCTGCTCACCGAATACCTGAGCTATCAACGCCCCGACCGCGAGCACTTCCCCATGCGCAACCGCATCATTGCGGGCCTCTGCGACGCCCTGGTCGTCGTGGAAACCCAACGAAAAGGCGGCTCGATGATCAGCGCCGAAATGGCGGGGTCCTACAATAAAGATGTCTTCGCCATGCCCGGAAGAATTAACGATCCGTACGCCGGCGGCTGTAATTTTTTAATCAAAAGCCACCGGGCCGCCCTGTTGGAAAAAGCCGATGATCTGGCTTACATCATGGGCTGGGATAAATCGACCCGGGCGGGTAAACAACAACAGTTATTTGTAGAATTAACC
>CAYWHT010000295.1:4341-5895 GCA_964458135.1 uncultured Saprospiraceae bacterium
GTCGAAAATATAATCGTAGCTTTGCTGCGACAAGCGGAAGCCGTTCATGTTGATGAATTAGCCATCAAGACTGAACTTCCCGGCAGCGAACTCATCGCTGCTCTACTCCAACTGGAGTGCAAAGGGATCATCCGATCCCTGCCGGGAAAACGTTATACTTTAATCAACACCCAATCCCACATTCCTTACTGATCACCAAACTTTATTACCCGCATGAAATACTCGGCTATTTTGCTTTTTCTGGCCCTTTTATTGCTGGGTTGTAATAATTACTCCCAGGTAAAAACCGCCAATATCGCCTCGGCCAAACGCCCTAAAAACGTCATCCTGATGATCGGTGACGGCATGGGCATCACCCAGATTACCGCCGGCCTCTACTCCAACCAAAACAGCTTGCACCTGGAGCGTTTTCCGATTGTCGGACTGCACAAGTCCTACGCCGCCGACGACCTGATTACCGATTCAGCGGCAGGGGCGACGGCTTTCGCCTGTGGAGTTAAAACTTATAACGGCGCCATTGGTGTAGATAACGATACCATACCGGTGCGCACCCTGCTCGAAGATGCCGAGGAACAAGGCTTCGCTACGGGCCTGGTTGCTACCTCCACCATCACCCACGCTACTCCCGCCTCCTTTATTGCCCACGCCAAATCGCGCAAAATGTATGAAACCATTGCCGCGGATTTCTTAAAAACGGATATCGACTTCTTCGTCGGTGGAGGCAAAAAACACTTTGACCGCCGGGAAACGGACGACCGCAATCTCGCCCAGGAACTGGAAGCAAAAGGCTATTACGTTTCGGATTACTCCAAAGTAGCCTTCACCGAGATCGAAGCGGATTTCACCCGCCCCTTTGCCTACTTTACTGCCGATAATTCTCCCCTGCCCGTCAGTCAAGGACGGGATTATCTCTTGCCCACCAGCATTATGGCGCCCCATTTTCTCGAAAAACGTTCGAAGAAGGGGTTCTTTTTAATGATCGAAGGCGCCCAGATCGATTGGGGGGGGCACGCCAACAGCTCTGACTACATCATCACCGAAATGCTTGATTTTGATGAGGCCGTAGGCGCTATTTTGGATTACGCTCAGGAAGATGGCGAAACCCTGGTCGTAGTAACCGCCGATCACGAAACCGGCGGTTACGCGATCAATCCGGGATCGAAAATGGATAGTGTAGTAGCCGGTTTCACCACCGATTACCATACCGCCGCCCTTATCCCGGTATTTGCCTACGGGCCGGGCGCCGGGCTTTTCGCGGGCATGTACGAAAACACGGCCATCTATTACAAGCTTCAGGCTGCGATGGGAATGAAGAAAAATAACGAGAACAAAACTTTGGTGGAGCGTAAATAAGGGGGCTTCAAGGCTAAGCGGCCTGCGATCAATGACGGTCGTCGGTTTTTTTTTCAGGAGCGCTTTTTCCTTTATCCGGCGTTAAAGAACCGCCGCTTTTAGCGTTGCTAAGGGCGGGAACTGGCTAAAGAAAAAATCGCTAGCCTATCTATAGTCTAACAACGCAAGATTTGTGAATTCTGACTTGCTCTTTTTCCGCCT
>CAYWHT010000296.1:0-5880 GCA_964458135.1 uncultured Saprospiraceae bacterium
ATTCTCTGGGAAGCCCGAAGCCCACCAATCTTCAGTTGGTGGGTAGTTCACTGATATGAAAGCTTACTTGTGTTACAGAGTATCCGGGCTACTTATCGCCCTCACAATCGTATGCTGCAATGCGCAGGCTCAACTGCTGACCGGCATTGGCGCCCGCTACGCCGACTCGTTTACGGAATGGATTCTGTACACCGATGGATCCGGCCCGGAAGGCACTTTCGAAATTCGCTGGAAAATTCAAACCGACTGGACGGTCTGGGAATACCGCCTGGGTGACCTCCTGGGGGCCATCAAAACCAAATTCCAGGACGATCCCAACTTGTGGGAGCTGCGGGGAGAAGGGGAAATCATCACCATACGCAATGTCTACCGGGGTGATCTGCGCGAGTGGCGCATCTCCGATGGCGACATCACGCTCAAATACCAAACTCGCTACGGCTACACCGCCGAAGAGTGGATTACCGAATCCGACAGCTATGGCATCTTCGAAATGTACACCGCCTACCAGGGGGATCCGCGCGATTGGGTCATCGTAGACGAAACTACTTCCGAAATCTCCTTCCCCCTGAAGATGGCGATGGTTTTCGCCACCATCTTCAACAGCACCCCAAAACAGTAAGCCCGCCAACCCCACCTCGCTTAGGCAGCTTCCAAAATCTGCCGGGCGTGCGATTTCGTCTGAACCTTTTTGAAGATCTTTTCGATCTTACCTTCCTCATCAATGATAAAGGTAGTGCGGTACACGCCGTCAAATAGATTGCCAAACATCTTTTTCGGCCCCCATACACCGTATTTTTTAAGTATTTCCTTCTCGGTGTCGGCAATCAACGGAAAGGGCAAGTTGTGTTTGGAAATGAAATTCTGGTGTTTGCGGGCGCTGTCGGGGCTGACGCCCAGCAATTCGTATCCCTTATCCTTCAGCATTTGGTAATTATCCCGAAGATTGCAGGCCTCCATGGTGCAGCCGGGCGTATTGTCTTTGGGATAGAAGAAAAGGATGAGCTTTTTTCCGCGATACTGCTCCAGGGATATTTCCTTACCGTTTTCGTCCAGGCCGGAAAAACACGGAGCCATTTCTCCTTCTTGTAGTTGCGTCATGGTATTCTTGTATTTATGACGTTAGCGTTTAGGATGTTGAACCCTATCGAAACAAGAATTAACCTCCACGGTTCAGCCTATCTAACGAAAGTGCGTGCGTAAACCCGCCGGTTATCCCGGTCATCGGTAAGCTCGATGCGCAACTCGTGACTCCCCGGCCCGATACGGTCATCGAAATAGTGGGTGATCAGGTCGTTTTTTTCGTCGTATTCCATCAATATCCATTCTCCGTCAACCGTAGCCCGGTATCGAATTCCCCGCGCACTGCCCCCCGTGGGCAAGTTATCTTCAATCCGGAAACTCATCCGGTTGTAGCCCTTCATGTTTTGGCTGAAGGCGATGGGCGTTATGGAAGGAGGTTGGCGGTCTACCATGACGCAGAAGTCACCCAAAGACCGCACCCGGGTGGTAAGCATATTATTCCGCCATTCCCCGCCAAAATTGACCACCTTATTTTTTTCGGTGCAGTAGGCGATAAAAGCCTTGTCGCGCAGATTGTCGGGTAATAGGGTAGGTTGAATGCGCAGCTGTATGTACCGGTGCAGAGGCGCATCATCGTGGTGTAGCGAATAGACATCGGAATAGATGCCGCTGGAGTTGTCCTGGGCGGCGTTGTATTTCAGGTACAAATTCTGGTAGAGCGCGCCCCGCGGAAAGCGCGCCTGCAGGCCGGGTTGGCTGATAACGTTCGCCTCATCGTAGGGCAGGAAAAAGTCGTAGACCCGTTTTTGGTTAGCGGTTTCGATGGCCGAACGCCGCACTTTGAATTCCAGTCGACTCTCATTGCCAGCAACATCTCGCGCAATAATCGTCACCGGTACGGCCCGGTCGCGATAAAGCTTGACCGCTCCCCGGTTCGGCCGCTCGCCGTAAATCGATAGGCGATTGCCCGGAAGGGTGTACAAGCGGTTGAAATAACTGCGGTAACGCACGCGCTCGGCGTAATCCATGTGCGCATTGAGGTAACGGGTCTCGGAAAAGCTGAAGGTCTCCATATCAAATTGGTAGGCCGGCTGATCGCTCACCCGCATCTCCACCTCATAAACGCCATTCCAGTTGGAGGCGCCGTCCATATGATCAAAAACCTTGATGCCGAAACCGGCCCGCCAGGCGCCGATATCCAACACTTCTTCGGAAAGCGAGTAGCGATTGCCCCGCCGAACGAGAGAATGGGTTTTGGTTTTGAGCGTTTCGAGTTTATCGTTTAAGTAATAAACCTTTAATTGATGCATGCGGGGCGCCCGGGAGTCGGCAACCTCCAACCCAAAGAGCAGCGGATTGATCGGTTTTTCCGTCTCACTCTCGCGAATCTCAAAATGCAGGTGGGGGCCCGAAGAACTTCCGGAATTACCCATTTCCCCGATTTTTTCTCCTTGCTCAAAACTAAAACGACCCCGTGGCGGATACAAATCGACCTCAAAACTTTCCTTTTGGTATTGCACCCTCTTGATGTACTCTTCCAATTCGGGTGCAAAGCTATTCAAGTGGGCGTACACCGTGGTGTAGCCGTTGGGATGCGCTAGGTAAAGCGCATTGCCGTAGCCGTCTTTTTCCACTTTAACCCTCTTGACGTATCCCTCCGCAGCCGCATAGAGCGGGAGGCCCCGGTAACCTTTAACATCAATGCCGGAATGAAAATGATTGGAGCGCAGCTCGCCGAAAGTACCCGACAACCGCAGCTCATTATCGATGGGCGCCCGGAAGAAAGACTGCGGGTATTTGTTTTCGGGGCCTACCGAAAAGGCCAGAAAGATGGCGGGTAGCAGGTAGAATAGGAACAGCCAGTGCATGTTCGGGATTGTTTTGGATGATTGATGGTTGCTCGTAAAAATGAACAGTGGAAAGATACTAATTACCGGTGCGAATCGCTAGTAGTGCCTCGGGCGCTAACTACCAATTACTTTTTCCCGGCAACCGAATCTCCACCTCCTTCGGAAAAGGCGACCAATCCTCCGGAGCATCAATCTCCCGCCAGTTTTTTTGTAAATATTCCAGGAATTGGCTTCGCGGTATGCCCCGCGCCCCCAGGCTTTTGAGGTGACGGGTTTCCTGCTGGCAGTCGATCAACCAGAATCCTTTTTCTCGGAGGATAAGCACCAGGGCGATAAAACCGAACTTAGAGGCGTTGCTGACGTGGGTGAACATGGATTCACCAAAGAAGCACTTCCCCAGCGCGATGCCGTACAGCCCCCCGACCAGCTTTTTTTCCTCCCACACCTCCACCGAATGTGCGTAGCCCAATTGGTGAAGGCGGCAGTAAGCACCCAGCATCTCTTCCGTGATCCAGGTGCCTCCCAGCTGACCCTTGCGGCTTTTCGTCTGGCAGGCGCGAATGACCGATTCGAAGTCCTGGTCAATCGTCAGCCCGAATTTAGCCTGATTGAAATACGGACGCATGCTTTTGGAGACCTTCAGCTCATCGGGAAATAACACGAATCGCGGATCGGGCGACCACCACAAGATGGGATCTCCCTCATTGAACCAGGGAAAAATTCCCATGCGGTACGCACGTAATAGTCTTTCCGGAGAAAGATCCCCCCCAATGGCCAGTATTCCGTCCTCATTGGCTAAACTGGGGTCGGGAAATCTAACTTCTCTTTCCGATAGCCAGAAAATCGGCATACTTAAAAGTCAGTAAGCGTTTGGAAAGGGTGGGCATCAAACGTCACTTTCTTCCACGCTTTTTCTTCTCAATTCAGTTTTATAATTGCTTTTTAGCCACCGATTGCCACCCAGCAGGTAGAGCTGAAACATGGCGGTGGTTAGCAATAGCAGCGCCCCCGCCTGGTGCATAACCCCCAAAACAACCGGTATGATGCCTACACTATTGACCAGGGTTAGAATGCCCAGCAGAACCTGTCCGGCGAGCACGGCCGCCAATAGGACTGCATTGATCCGGAAAAGAGCCGGCAGGGCCGCGCGCAAACTACGCACAAAAAACCACAATCCCAGAACGGTCAACAAGTAGGCCGTCGTACGGTGCAACACCTGCACCAAAGCCGGCATAAAGGCGCTCGCATCGTAATTGACGAAGTTTTCCGCATTCCAGTGCCCGGCGTCCAGCAATACGGCGGGAATGGCCTCGCCATTCATATCCGGCCAGGTCGGATAATTCAAACCGGCCTTCATACCCGACATGGTCCCACCCAGAATAATTTGTAGCGCCAGCACCAGGATGAAAGCCGTCCCAAGCTTTTTGAGCCCGGAATCATAAAAGCGGGATCGCCCGTTCTGAATCACCTGAAAGGTCGTCCACAAAAGATAACTGAAAAGCACCACAGCCAGCGAGAGATGCATCGTCAGCTTGTAAGCGTTGACCCAGGGCCGGTCAATGAGCCCGCTGGCCACCATGATCCAGCCAAAGGACGCCACCAACGAAGCCAGCAGGAACACCACCCCCAGCCGCCTTAGCAATGACTTGCCCAACATGCCTTTGTACCAGAAAATCCCAAAAGGAATAATAAATACAAACCCCATCAACCGCGCCCAAAGCCGGTGTACGTATTCCCAAAAATAGATAAACTTAAAATCCGACAGGCTCATGCCTTCGTTTATCTTTTCGTATTGCGGAGTGGCCTTGTACAAATCAAAAGCCTCCTCCCATTGCTCGGCATTGAGCGGGGGCAGCGTTCCCGTAACGATCTCCCAACGCGTAATCGATAGCCCGGAGCCGGTCAGGCGGGTAATGCCGCCGACGACCACTTGCACAAAAATCATGACCAGCCCAGCAATTAACCAAGCCTTAACGGCACGGGAGTATCTTTTCTCTGGTTGGATTTGTTGCTTGAATTCCGGATTCCTTGTGAGCGTCTCCATAAGTTTTTTCTCCAGTTAGCTTAAGGCTCAAGGGAGTTTGCTCTTGATGCCGAAAATGACCAGACCTGGATGCTTGCGAAGCCATTTTTGAGCCTCCTGTGCCTAAAAATGGTGAAATGAGCTTCCATATATGGTCATTTGCAGCCCAAAGAGCAAAGCCTGTGGAATTCGCAGAGCGACTATTCCACGGGGCAAACTCCCAGCGAGCTCTAAAACAAAATAAAAATAAATAGTTTTGGTTTGGCTTGAGTCAAAGGATGGTCGTTTGATCTCTACTAATAATTACTTTATAAAAAATTTTTTAAAAAAACCCTTCATCATTAGAGATGTGGATTTGTTGAGAAAAATGATTGTAAAAACAAGGTTAACTCATTGTTAAGGTTAACCCCCCTTTTACTCACAAACTTTAAACACCGGAAAAGCGCATTTTGCCTTAAGCTAATGCGTTTTTTCACATCCTGTTGACAAACGAGCCGCCTGAAAACTTTTTGCCCTTTTTATCTGGAAAACCTTCCGGTAGCTGTCAGTAAACTCAAACGATTTAAACGAAAAGCGAGAAGGTATTCATATATATAGCTATAAATATAGTTAAATCATTAATGGAAGTGGAAAAACGCCCCCCTTTTTACACCTTTACTCACAACTCGATTGTGGAAATGGCGTGAGCTACTTCACTGATTTTTTGTTTCTTATGATTGATGAATAAAATACGTGTGAAAACCATATTGTTGTGGGGCGGCAGTGCGGATAAACCGAATTGGTGTTGAGACCGTAATGCGCTATATTTCTGTTTATTAGCGAAACAAATTTGAGGATATGTGTGGCCGTTTTTCTTTTTCAACTTCGCTGGAAAAGCTCAAAGCACAACTGGGAGATGTCTACGTCGATGACCAACTGAATATCAGTTACAACATTGCACCGACCCAAACTGCCTATGTCATTACCAACAAATTACCCGCAACGCTA
>CAYWHT010000297.1:0-5874 GCA_964458135.1 uncultured Saprospiraceae bacterium
GCCAAAATACCCCTCCCAAAACATCAAAGAACTTATTACACAGTGTACTAGTACAATCAGGCAATTTGCCCCTCCCCGCCAAACCTGCGATGCCCCCACTTGTAGAGCTCTCCCGCCCAAAGAACGATGGTGGAAAGCAAGGTGATGACCAAAAAGTCGAGGTAAGGGATATCCCGGAAATCGAAGAGGGCCTGCAGCAAAGGCACTTTCACCACGAGTAGTTGTAAAAGGATAGAGGCTGCGAAGGCCAGGTTGATCCATTTGTTGCTGAAGAAGCCGATATCAAAAACCGACCTTCTGAGATCCCGCATGTTAAACAAGTTGAAAACCTGGGTCATGGCGATGACGAAGAAGGCGCCCGTGCGGGCCACTTCCACCCCTTGCGGATAGTAATAGTGGAAAGTCAGCAAGGCCAGGCAGACCATAATGACAGTCATAATAGCCAGGTAGGGCATAATTTCCCAGCGCAGGATCGGCTCTTTCTTTTTGATCGGCTGGCGGTTCATCATCCCGCCGTGGCCTGGTTCGGTGGCTTTGGCGACGTCCATGACGCCGTCGGTGACCATATTGACCCACAGGATCTGCACGGCGGTGATGGGAATGGGAAAGCCAATCAGCAAGGCCGTGATCAGGGTGGAGGTAGAGGCGAAGTTGGTGGTCAGGAGGAAATAACTGGTCGTTTTGACGTTTTTGAAAACGATTCGCCCCTCGTGGATGGCGTTGACGATGGAGGAGAAATTGTCATCTGAGAGCACGATTTGGGCGGCATCTTTGGCTACATCGGTGCCGCGCTGCCCCATGGCAATGCCAACGTCGGCCTTTTTCAGGGCGGGGGCGTCATTGACGCCGTCGCCGGTCATCGCCACCAATTCATCCTGCGCCTGCAGCCTTTCGGCGATTCGCAGTTTGGCGCCCGGGCTAACCCGTGCAAAAACGGAAACATGGCGAATCAGGTCGTCGAACTTTTCATCCGGCCAATCCCCAAAGTCACTTTCCGACATGGCTTCGGGGTACCGCCCGTCTTCCTCCGCCCGCTCCTCCAGGATGCCGACCTTCCGGGCGATGGCCACCGCCGTCTTCTGGTGATCGCCGGTGACCATCAACACCCGGATGCCGGCCTGCTTGCAGGTTTCGATGGATTCGCGCACCCCCTCCCGGGGCGGGTCGATGATGCCCAGGATGCCCGTCCAGGTCAATTGCTGTGCTTCCTCCGCTTCTATGGTATGCTGGTCATCGGGCATGCGTTTATGAGCCAGGCCGATAACTCGCAGGGCGCCTTCCGCCCAGCGGTCTTCTTGTTCGGCGATATCCCGGCGACTGTCCTCGTTTAGGGGCTGTGGCCCCTCGTCCCGGAGCCGTTGCGTGCTCTTTTCCAGGATTACTTCCGGTGCGCCGACTACCAGCATATCCGTCCGGCCATTATGGCGGATCAGGGTGGCGCGGAATTTCTGTTCCGAATTGAAGGGGATGTCGTCCAGTATTTCCGCCTCCCGGAAAGCGGCCGTTTCCCGGATGCCGCTCTTCTCCCCCAAAATGCGGAGCGCCACCTCCGTGGGATCGCCCTCAACTTCCAGTTCGGGGGGCTCGCCTTGCTCGTTCTTGCGGCGCAGCGCGGCTTTATTGCAAAAAAAGGCGATAGTCAAAAGCTGATGCAGGGGAAAATGGTTGTGGGAGAGCTGGACCGTCTGTTCTTGCCGGGTGATGGCCCCTTCCAATTCGTATCCCTGGCCGGAGACTTCGTACTCGCGGCCGTCGCCATCAAAGATTTTTTTAACCGTAAGAATGCTTTGGGTGATGGTTCCGGTTTTATCGGTTAGAATGGTGGTGACCGAGCCGAGAACTTCGGTGGCCGTAAATTCGCGGATGATGGCGTTGCGCGCCGCCATCCGGTTGGCGCCGATGGCCAGTACGATCGAAATGACTACCGGCAAGCCTTCGGGAATGGACGACACCATGGTGGCGATGGTCACTAACAGGATTTCCTGGAAATCAAAGGCGCGATAAAAGTAGCCGATGCCGAATACCAGGATGGAAGTGCTGACGGCAACGATGGCCATTTTCCGGGCCAGGCGGGTGGTTTTTTTGCGGAAATTGGACTCCGTCTTTTCCATTTCCGCCAGTGAGCGGGCGATTTTGCCGATTTCGGTTTGCTGGCCGGTAGCCACCACGACGGCTTTGCCGGCGCCTTTGACGACGTGGGTGCCCTTCCAGACCATGTTGTGCCGGTTGGCCAGTTCCGTTTCATTGCGCATCCGCTCGGCTTTCTTTTCCACCGGCGCCGATTCACCGGTCAGGGAAGCTTCGACGTTGCGAAGGTTTTTCGCTTCGACCAGGCGGGCGTCGGCCAGGATAGTTTGTCCTTCCTGCAGTAAGAGAATGTCTCCCGGAACAACAGCTTTGGCCGGAATGCTTTGCCGGCGACCGTCGCGGATTACGCTGGCCCGGTGTTTTACCAGACTTTTGATCGATTCCACCGCCTTTTCCGCCTTGTACTCCTGTACAAATCCCATGACCGCATTGAAGAGTATGACGCCAAGGATGATGTATACGTTGGCCATTTGACCGGCATACAGGGAAATGGCGGCGGCGATGAACAGGATGAGAATCAAAAAATCCTTAAATTGCTTGATAAACAACTTTAGCGGACCGGTCGATTTCTTTTTGGGAATTTTGTTTGGTCCGTGTTGCGCACGCCGTTGCTTGGCCTCTTCTTCGGTGAGTCCGGATTCCGAATCAACCGACCAGTGATCCAGTACTTCTTCTGCGCTCATCCGGTAGGCGTGAGCGAGACGCGCTTGAGGTTCCTTGGCTTGGGCAGCAGGCTGATCACTCATAATGGTGTATTAGGAGGTGGTGAACAGGCTTTTTTATGAAACGCCATCCGGAGGCGTGGATGTTTAGGGGGCTCGTGCGGGGCATTCATTTTTTTGGGCTTTAACACTTTAAACCCTGTCAGATCAGAAGGCGCAAATTTTGGGTTGGCAGCCTATTAAGCGCCGGCAGCCTCACCCTCCACTCTCCAGATTCGGTGCTTCCTCCCCAAAACTTTCCCGCAGCTTGATCTCCGATTCCAATTCCCAGTTAGCGCGCAAGCGCTGCAGGTCATTGATAAAGATGGGCTCCGGCTGGCGGCCCTCCCGATAGTTTCCGCTATCCCACCGGCCGTTGCGATTGAGGTCTTCCACGACCCGAACGCGGTAGTTGCCGGGTGGGAGCAAGCGGTAGGTATTGTTCCAGGAGGCGACATCCCGCACCCGCTCGGAATCCAGGAGTTGGTCTTCCTGGGAAAGCAGTTCGACCACGTACTGCCGGGTGGAGTCCAGGCCATTGAGCGTCAGTAAAATATTGCCCAGTTCTTCGGCGGGTGTTACGCGGTAATCCTGGCGGAGAGTATCAAGGTTGGTCAGTCCGAAAATATCGGTAACGGCTTCGGGCAGAAGTTCGAGGAAATAAGGCTTGCCGGCCTGCCAGGAAGTGCGGAGCTGCAGGATTCTGCGGGCTTCGCTGCTATCGATGGAAAATTGGTAATCGGCGCGCCGGCGGGTAGTGTCTACCGAAAACCGGATGCGTGAAGTGTCTATCCCCCGGAGCGGGTGATTGAATCGCAACCGGATTCGGCCGTTGGGAGGGATTGCGCGGGAGGTGGGCTGCTGCCGGCTGAGCCGCAGGCCGACCCCCTCTAGAAACGCTTGCCGGGAAGCCGGGCGAACGGTAATCGTATCGCTGTAAACCGTGTCCTGGCGCAGGAATAAACGAAAAGAATCGCGGGGCGCTTCCGCGTACCACAGGCGCAGGGAGTCACCCATAGCTTCGTAAATGAGGGGGGGCGCATCGTCGCCGGGCGTGATTTCCAGGTCGAAAGGCTCGCGGTTGAAGGTGAGCTTTATCCGTGCGTACGACCGGGTCTGGCTGTCGCGAAGAACGAGATCGAGCTTCTCCTGGAACATGCGCAGCCCGACGGTAGGGGGGGCTTCTTCGCCCGAAATCGCGATCAGACTATCGGGAAACCCGATCATTTCGTTGCTTTGGTCGTAGAGATAGTTGAGGTTGGCGTCGATTAAGGCAAAGCCCTTAAAGGTGTCGGCCTTGATATTGTTGATTTGGAATTGGCCATCTTCGCCGGTTTTGGCGAAATAAAACGGCCGGATCGTGCGCACGACCGAATCCGCCAGGTTGTCGTAAAGCATAAATAAGGCGCCTTCCACCGGTTCGCCCGTCTGGGCGTCCAGCAATTTACCCGATAGCTGCAGGGAGTCCAACTCGTCTCCCGTGGCGAAAACAAAGCGAAGATCTTCAGCGGGGTTGCTTTCCGTAATGTCCCGCACCGCTTCCCCAAAATTGATGGTGTAGGTGGCGTCTTCGCGCAGCACCTCTTCTTCGGCGAATTCGAAAAGCACCGATCGCTTTTTAATCCGTACGTCGTAGGGGTTGTCGAGCGGTGGGGAGATGACGACCTGGGAGAATACATCCTTGAGCTCCACCCATTCGTCGAAGGTCAGGACGATGGTTTGCTTTTCGAAATTGGTTTGGTAATTGGGGGTGGAGTTTTCGGTGACCAGCTGGGGGGGTTGCCTGTCTCGCGCGCCTCCTTTCGGCGGAACCGGATTAGCGCAGGCGGCAGCCAGAAAGAGAAGGAGTAGGAGGGCGCTCAGGTGCAAGTCGGTCGAAGCAGCGAAGGTTTTCAACGATACAAAGCTTTTTTGGCAAAGGTAAGGTTAAAGATTTCGCGGATGATAACTCAAAATGGTCTCCTTTAAGTATTTCGCGTCGAGATGGGTGTAAATTTCGGTGGTCAGGATGGATTCGTGGCCGAGCATATCCTGTACGGCTTTGAGGTCGGCGCCCCCCTCAATGAGGTGGGTGGCGAAGGAATGGCGGAAGGTATGGGGGCTGATTTTTTTTGTGATGCCCACGTTTTGGGCGGTTTCCTTGACGATCATGTACACCATAACGCGGCTGAGTTTTTTGCCGCGGCGGTTGAGAAAGAGCACGTTTTCGTGTCCGGGATGGATATTGGTCATCGGGCGGCGCACCCCTTGCCGGTAGAGCCGGATGTGTTTGACGGCTTCTTCGCCGATGGGCACCAGCCGTTCCTTATTGCCTTTTCCCGTCACCCGGATGAATCCGACATCCAGGTACAGGTTGGTGATCCGCAGGTCGATGAGCTCACTGACGCGCAGGCCACAGGCGTAGAGGGTTTCCAGCATTGCCCGGTTGCGGGCGCCCTGCGGCCGGCTCAGGTCGATGGCCTCCAGCAAGCGCTGTATTTCCGTATAGGTGAGCACCTCGGGAATCTTGCGGTCGAGCTTGGGGCCGTCCAGCAGTTCGGTGGGGTCTTCGGTCGTCCATTCTTCGGCGAGAAGGTACTGGTAGAAGGTGCGCAGGGCCGAGAGCAGCCGGGCCTGAGAGCGAGCGCCCAAGCCGAGCTCGTTGAGCCACAGCACGAAAGCCCGCAGGTGCCGGAACTTCAACGCCTGCGGCGGCAAATCGATCTGTTGTAGTTGCAAAAAAGTTTCCAGTTTGCCGAGGTCGCGATGGTAAGCCTCCGCCGTATGTTCCGACAAACCACGCTCCAAACGCAGATAAGCTATAAAACCCTGCTTCAAGTTTTTCCAATCCATTGCACGCGATTCACCATTTTCACCCGGCCGACGCAGGAGGGCGGGCGCTATCCGCTAAAGGTAAAATCGTTTCCGGAATTTATTCAACTTCTTCGGCCGAAACTACTGCCTCGGCTACTAACCCGGATGATGCATGAATTGATCTATTACGCGGCGCCATTCCTGGCCGTGCTCGTCATTCGCCGCTCAACGTATCCAGGGATACGCCTGCGCGGCTCATTCCTGCGAGCGACCAGGCCTGGCAACCATTTGC
>CAYWHT010000298.1:0-3803 GCA_964458135.1 uncultured Saprospiraceae bacterium
CCGCAACCTACTCCGGCGGCTGGGTAATTATTCCCACCATCAGCTCAATCGGCAACCCGCAGATCGGGAATGGTCGGCCCTGCAGGCCATGATGCACCTGCAACGCGCCGAAGCGCTCTCCCAAGCCTACGTGCGTAAAAAGTTGAGCTTTGGCGCCGATGGGCTTGCCAAAGCCAGTCTGGCTTCCACTTTCCGGGGATGGCTGTCCCGCTTTTACATGCGGGCCCCTTTTCGCTTCAAAGCACCGGCGGCCGTCTCCACCGAAAATTTTCCGGCTACCGCCGATCTGGCCGAGTTTTCCGACCGCTGGCTCCAACAACGCCGTCAATTGTACGGGTACCTGCAAGAACTGCCCGACGAGCTATTCTACCGCCAGATCTACAAACATCCTTTGGCCGGCAAGCTTACCTTACTGGATATGGTGCGGTTTTTCGACGCCCACCTGCGGCGGCACAAAAAGCAGGCGATGCGGGCGATAAGTGACGAGTGACGGAGTTTTGGGGAAATGCCGTCAAATTGCTCTGATAGCCAGCCGCATAGCGGCGACATACAATAGCCTATGGCGCGCCAGCTATGGGTAATTTTATGCTAGTGCCTCGGGTGCTAAGCAATTCGATTGAAAGGATGGCTTGTAGCTCCGTAGGAGCGTCCGGTTTCAATGTGTCGCTCCTACGGAGCTTCGGTCTCTGATTAAGAGCATGTTACTACCAATATAGTCGGCCCGCTGGGCCTTTCTAACGCGCGTAGAAAGCCTTCAGCTGGCAGCCCATCTCCCCCCCCGAGGTCTTTGTGGTCCCGGTAGTCTGAGTGGTTTATGGCCTCAGAGAGTCAAAAAGCCAGCCAGGCAAGTAAGACCTTAGTGCCCTGAGTGGTTCCCAAAAAGCAAGCCAGGCAAGTAAGATCTTAGTGCCCTGAGTGCCTTAGTGGTTCCCAAAAAGTCAGCCAAGCAAGCCACGAAAACGCTCAAGTATTTAGTTCCCGAAGCACTAGAGCGACAGATTGTTAGCCCCTTTAATCGAGGCCCCGGCCAACTGAAGGGCAAAATCGAAAATCAAACCCATTTTCCCCCTCACCCTTCATAAAGCACCCCCGCAATACAAGCCGTTAAAAAGCAAGCCACCGTACCTCCGATCAAGGACTTGAGCCCCATCTCGGTGAGCGTCTTGCGTTGGGAAGGGGCCAGGGCGCCAATGCCGCCAATCTGGATGCCGATGGAGGCGAAGTTGGCAAAGCCGCAGAGGGCATAGGTGGCGATGAGTTTGGATTTGGGGTGGAGCTGGATATCGGAAGCGCGCAACTTATTGAATTCGGCGTAGGCGATAAATTCGTTGAGAACGGTTTTCTGACCGAGTAGTTGGCCGACCAGCGTAATGTCTTCGGCCGGAGTGCCCAGCAGCCAGGCTACGGGCGCAAAGATCAACCCCAGCAAATAGGTGAAGCTGAGCCCCTCGAAACGTTCACCGGTAGCTTGCCGGATTTGCTCATTGAGGCCCAGCCAGTTGCCCGGCCCCTGCATCATCATTTGATTGAGCATGTAGATCAGTGCGGTAAACACCAAAAGCATGGCGGCCACGTTAACCGCCAGGCGAACGCCGTCGGTAGTGCCCCGGGTAACCGCATCGAGTAAGTTGGAACCCATATCGGTTTTCATTTCCGTCTGTTCCTGGATGTCGCGATCCTTTTCTTCGGGCTGTAGCATCTTGGCGGCCACGATGGCGGCGGGAGCGGAAATGATGGAAGCGGTAAGCAGGTGGCGGGCGAAGAAGAGCTCCCGATCGGGATCGCCGCCGCCTAAAAAGCCGACATAGGCGGCAAATACACTGCCCGCAATGGTGGCCATGCCGCCGGTCATCAGGCACAGGATTTCCGAGCGGGAAAAATTATCGAGATAGGGCTTGACCACCAAAGGGGCTTCGGTTTGCCCGATAAAGATATTGGCGGCCGCAGCAAGCGACTCCGGTCCGGAGAGCCGCATGCTGCGTTGCATGAGCCAGGCCAGGCCGTAGGTGATGCGTTGCAGGATGCCCAGGTAATAGAGGATGGCCGTAAGGGCGCTAAAAAAAACAATGACCGGAAGCACCTGAAAAGCAAAAATATTGCCGAAAGAAGCCTGACTGTCGCCCAGAGGCCCGAAGAGGAATTCGGAGCCCTTTTCGCTAAAACGGAGAATGGAACGAAAAAAACGGGCCACCCAGTCAAAGATGTTGCGGATGACCGGCACCCGCAATATCAGGAGAGCGAGCACCACCTGCAGGGCCATGCCGCTACCTACCAACCGCCAGTCAATGGCGCGCCGGTTACTACTCAGCAAATAACAAGCTCCTAGAAGCACCGCCATGCCCAGCAGGGCCCGGAGCAAATCCTGAAAAAAATCCATGATCGTGCTAGCGTTGATCTCCCGTCGGAGGGTTGCCGGAGGTGGATTCCCCCGTTTATAGTCCGCCAAGTCAGAATTCACAAAAATTTGGTTGGCAGACTATAATTAAGAGCTTGTTGGTAGTTTGCTTTTGATGCCGAAAATGACCAGATTTAGATTCTCACCAAGCCATTTTTGAGCCCCTTTGTGCCTCGGGAAATAAGTCAATGAGCGTTTTCGGGAGCTTCTTTTAGCGATAGACACAAGGCGCGTGTTCAAGAGTGGGGTGCAACTCTTGAATCAAAGATAGCATAGCTACCTGGCCGACCCACCGTCGTGCAAGCACTATGGCGGGCAGGGAGCGCTGGCGCAGTCTATCACCAAAAGCAGCCGCGAAAACGGTCAGGTATTTAGTTCCCGAGGCGCTAGCCGCCCTATATCCAAGAGTGGGGTGCAACTCTTGAATAAAAAAATGGTGAAGGGAGGTTCCGTGTATGGTCACATTTGCAGGCCAAAGGGTAAACTCTTAGCGATGAGAGATTAATAAGTGTCGTGTTTAGATAGGCTAGCGATTTTTCTTTAGCCGAGGCGAAGATTCTCGCCCTTAGCAGCGCTAAGGGCGGCGGTTCTTTAACGCCGGATAAAGGAAAAAGCGCTCCTAGAAAACCGACAGTTATTGATTGCTCATCGCTTAACAAGCTTTAAGTCCGGCCGGCAAGGTAGGGATCTTCCCGCCTATTTCAAACCCGCGCAAGCGAATGACAGTGCTTATTTTCCGGCATTGCCCTCTTTTTCGGCGCGCAGGGCCTCAATCTTCTTTTGCACCTCCTCCGCTTCGGCAACCTTTTGGGCGTAACCCTTGATATCGCCGCCGCGCTGAATATTCATGGCTTCTTCCATGAGCTTATCGTATTGCTTTTCTAACTTCTTGATGGGATCTTTCTTAAAGAGTCCGAACATGATGTATGATCTTTTGATACGTTGGGATAACACAAGCCTCCGGGGATGGTTTATACGCAGATCGAATTGGTTGGAGAAAATCAAAGCAAGTTCTAAAATCTGACTACGCAGCCGGGGATCAATAGATCTTTTCGAATTCTTCTTCCCCGCCCGTGGCCGAGTTACGGGAAAGGGCGGCGTTTTTGAGGCGGTTCATGCGCTGGAGATTGTCCATAACGCCCTGTAAAAATGCTTCGTCTACCAGTTGCTCCAGGTCGGCAAAATTTTCCGGCCCTTCTCCTTCCCGGAACTTATAGGTTTGCTCGTACAGCCCCGACTCAAATTTCAGCGACAGCCGGTTGTTAGACTTAAAAGCGGTAATCTTAAGTACGGGATGATCAATTTCTCCAATGATGCGCATGGCAATAATTGTACTTACTTTAAAAATTTAATCTTGGCCCGGTTCGGCGTTTCGGGCAATGCTTTCGCTAATCAGGCGGTAGAGGGC
>CAYWHT010000298.1:3813-5853 GCA_964458135.1 uncultured Saprospiraceae bacterium
TTCCAATCCGGTCGTTCGTCCAGCAAAGCACGGTGGCGTTCCATAGTGGCGCGGTCTCCGCGTACGGCGGGGCCGGTCTGCATGGCCGCCGGCGGCTGTTGCTGAATTTTGGCTGCGGTTTCCCGAATCAGAGGACGCAGCAAATCGAAAGGCAACTGCTGTTCTTTGAGTAAGGCTTCCCCAATCTGGAATAGGTGGTTGGTGAAATTGTTAACCCACACGCCTCCCAGATGTAGGTAAGCTCGCTGTTCATCGGTGATGCGGTATACGAAACGGCTGAGATCTTGCGCTAATTTTTCCAGGATCGAGAAATCTTCTTCCGAAGAAGCGGTCAGGCAAAAGGGAACCTCCCGCATGTCGATCTCCCGGTTGCGGGAAAAGGTTTGCAAAGGATAAAAAACACCGTAGCGCTTAAAATGAGGGGCGAGCACTTGGGAAGGTGTAGCGCCGGAAGTGTGGACCACGAGCGCATCGGCCGGAAGCCGCCGGGATAGTTGGGCGCCGACTTCGGCAATGGCGTCGTCACTAACCGCTAGGATGTAAATGGAGGCCTCGGGGGTTAATGTCGAAAGTTGGTTAACGGCTTGGCTACCGGTCCTTTGGGCAAGGTCGTTCGCCTTATCCAACGCCCGGCTAAAGACCTGAAGCAGCCGGTGGCCCGACTGCTTCAGGTGAATCCCCAAGTGGCGCCCCAAATTGCCCGAACCAATGAGCGCAATATCCATCAAGAGGCCGCTTTTGTCCTCAGCGAAAGGCGATGCCAAAGGCTGAACAGCAGGCCGATCATCATGAAGCTGGCCCCCGCCCAGAAAAGATTGATGCCGGGAAATTCGATGGCCTGCATGACAATATAATCGGATCGCAGCGAGTTAGTGGCCAATTCGACGGGCACTTCAAGCATTTGCTTATCCGAATAAGCCGCCTTGATAGTGACGGTTTCCGTTTTCGGATCAATGTTGACAAAGCGGAAATGCAAACCGAGTTCCTGAATATGGTCTTTCAGGTTGAGGGGGCGATTGCCGCGAATCAGGTACAGGGGTTCCGCGTGGTAGGTAGCGCCTCCTTTGTCCACCCGGAGCATCGTGCTAACGGCAATATCCCCATCCTGGGCGCTGTAGTTGGGATGCTGGGGGTTTTTGTCGTAGCCAATAAATCGTACCCGCTGCTCCCCGAGGCGGAAGCTTTCTCCCTTTTTCAGTTCGAAAGTTTGGTAATCGAGCCCGCTATCTTCCGCAAAAGCGCGTTCGAAAATGCGGTCCCCCAGGCGCACTTTGGCGCTGATCTCGTTGAGCTGTACGGGATAGCTGTATACGTACTGATCGCGAAGCACGACAACGGGTTGGGCCTGGAAGACGCTGTCGTTATCCGAACGCTGCACCAGCAGGTCGGCGCCAATGGCGATATCACCCTTTTTGGGGTGGTAATCCGGATGGCTGGGATTGCGATTGACGCCTTTCACCCTAAGGGTAAATTGACGCTGCAAAGCCGTATCCTGCTGGGGTAGCACCACTGTATCCATGAACGTGAAGGGTTGCTGCAGCGGTATATCGTAGGCCTTGTAGTTCAGGCTGTCTTCTTTTTGGCGCTTGTATTCGAAATCCATCTCTACGCGGGGCAGTGCGGTGAGGGTGGTGAAGATATCTTTATTCCAGTACCGCCGGGTGGAGGGATTATAGGCGGCAATTTTTTTGAAGTCTTTTTCGTACAACACGTTGGGGGACAGGTTGAATTCTTCAACCACTTCACCCGCTTCGTTCCGGCGCTTAAAGTTGACCTTAAAAGAACGGGTGTAGGTATCCAACGTGTCGCCGACATAGGTAACGGTATAGTTGTCCATGACCATTGGTTGGTCGTGGAAAAGCATCAGGTTCTTGCGCATGTCTTCGGCGCTGCTCCCTTCAATCAAGCCTTCCATGACAAATGGGTTGGAAGAAATGACCTGTTGGTTGAGCCCCGAAGCAATGATGCCGACGATCATCAAGCCAAAGCCAAAGTGGGAAATGACCGAGCCCCCCGCTTTGAGGTTGCCCCGCAGAAAGG
>CAYWHT010000299.1:0-1849 GCA_964458135.1 uncultured Saprospiraceae bacterium
CCGTCATGGAACGAGGCGCCGTTACCGATTCTGAAAATTGAGCGTTGAGTAATAAAGATTGGTCGGCGCCGAAGAATAAAGGCGTCTTCGCCAGGCGACGCAGGCTGTCGGTAATTTCAAGATAAGTTTCAAAAGAGAGGCCGTGAAGGGAAAGTCCGCCGATATGGCCTTGAATGACTTGTTGACGTATTCGCTCGACTTCTTCGGTGGTGGGTTGCCCGGATTGGATCAGGACAAATTGACCGAGCTTGTCTTCCAAAGTCATCCGGTCCAACATAGTATCTACCCCCAAGGCGATTTCCCTTAGAAAAGGCGTGGGCTGGATGGCTTTTTGGTCTTCCGGGGAGGCGCAAGCGGCCAGTACCCCCAATGCCAGCAGACAAAGGGCTGTGAATCTGTTCATGGTATTATGATTTAAGGGCCTTCCTATACTGTGGGTGCTTCCCGGTAGAAGAAGGCTTCCTTTTTTTCGATCTCGTCGTACGTGTAAATCCGATCCGGAGCGTGGGCTACATAAAAACTGAGCATCCCGAAATCACCCGCGCACGATGTCGTATGCATAAATAAAACGCCCAGAAGCAGCCATTGATAGTTAAGGGGTACATAAAATGTCGTTATCAAAACGAAAAAATTGATGACGATAAACGGCATCAAGGCAATGACCCAAAACCACCGGGGCGGAACTACAAAGCGATCCGCAGCTGCATAAAAATAAAATTGCCGCAGATTGCCCCCAAACTGAATACGCGGCGCTCCGGCTAATTTGTAGGCCAGCCCGTGCAGCCCCTCGTGCAGCGGCACTAAGGCCGTCATGCTGATGATCACCCCCAGGAAAAAGTATAACAACATACTTCCTACTGAGTGGTTTCCGCCAAACGCCAGGAGACTTCCGTAGGCCGCGATGCCGAGCGACGTCAGCGCCACCAGCCACAGAAATAGCCGCGTCATCCAATTGCCCCGGCGAAATTCCCGCTGGACAAAGGGGATGATCTCATCGTAATGCAGGTGTAAAATCAACCGGTAGCGGTCTTCTCGCTGCAATTCCTCGATCGTAGGTGTTTTCGAATTGGCCATATCATTCTTCTTCCTCTTCAGGGGCCGAACCTTGCGCCCCGGCCTTCCGAATGACCGCACTCGCCAAACGCCGGCATGCCACATCGGGATGTTTCCACCAATAGACAGACCATAGATTTTGTACGCCGTAGCCGAACTTACGGTAATACTGGTGCTGGGCGTACTCCCAATGAAAATCGGTATGCGTTGCTAGGGAGAAAAAACCTTCCGGCAGCAAAACGGTGGGTTCCAAATCATTGTCGAGCAGCAAGGGAAAGAAAAGCCGATCCGACTGAATGTTGCGTTGGATATTAAAACCCGACAGATAAGGTGATAGACGTTGCTTCACCTCTTCTAAGAAGACGGCGGGAATACGTCTCGTCACCGCTTTGTAAAGCTGCGAATCCAGGTTTTCAATTAAGGTATGCTGGGCCTTCAGGTCATGGTTATGACAAGCTCTTACCCAATTTATGTAATTAGAAAGCAAATAAGTTCCCTTTTTGTTCGATTGTTGTGAAAAATCTTGCAAAAAAGTTTCCGGGATGGAATGCACCAGAAACACCCCCTCCTGCGGAACGGCCAAAAGCGAACGCAGGGCGGCCTGCGTCGAAGGTTGATCCAAAGATTGGAGGTGGGCGCTCATCCCGTGGGAAGTGGCTGCGAAGGTGACCGAAAGCAGTAAGTAGTCAAAATGTTGCCCCGGCATTTCCTGTAGCGAAAACACGCCCAGGCCGTTGCGCTCTAGTTGTTTGATGCGTTCGGCTTCGGCCGTATGTTCCCGCTTGGTTGCCGTCAG
>CAYWHT010000299.1:1859-4938 GCA_964458135.1 uncultured Saprospiraceae bacterium
TGCTTGGTGAATCCGGTTGCGCTGTTCTACGGTAAAGGTTACAATACCGATGGTGGGAAAGGTGCGCTGTGGGGTTTTGTCTATTTGCCCCAACAATTCGATAACCCGGCGGGCTTCTTCATCGTTGCCCCTTTCCTCCTCCTTGTACCGCCCGCCCACATTTTCACAATACAAGAATGTACTTTCCGCCGTCTCGGGTTCCGCCCCCTTTACCCTTGCCCGCTGAAGAAAGTGGCCGGGATAGTGCCGATGCAGATCGGTGAGCTGAACCATAGGGTATTGCGCCGCGCAAATTTCGCCCAGCAGGGTATCTTCCGGCGGCCCCGGATAAAGATCGGCATTGCCGGCCACCAGCACTTGCTTGCCCAGCGACAAGAGGGTGCGATTCGCTTGAGCGGAAAGGGCGTGCGCATCCAAAAAGATAAGGGAATCGAATTGTTGCTCCTTACCCAACGGCCATTGCCGCGCCATATCGGGCGTCATAAAGAAAATAGGCAGGATTTCGGACAGGGTGCGACCGGCCATTTGCAAGAGGCGCCGCAAAGAAATTGAGGAAGCGGTCTCTCCAGCCTGCTTGCCGAAAACCATCTGGTATACCTCGCGTTCTTCCCGCCGAACATCCCGGATGATATAATCGCGATGTTGCTGCCACCTCCTCGCAATTTTCCGGGGAATGAGCGGCCGCAATTTTTGGTAATATTCCTCCAGCTCTTCCAGGGGGTGATTTTTGGTCGGCAAACTGGTATCGTAAGCGGAGCCAAGGGCGTTATTAAAAAACCAACTTTCGTAGGCCGCCATCCAATCCGAGGGCTTGACCTTAGCGAGGGCCCGGATGACTTTGCGGGCCTTATCGGAAAGGTCGAGCCAATTTTTTCGCCAGGGATAGAAGTCGGTAAAATCCCGCATAAAAAGGCGGGTATTTTCCAATTGTTCAATAACTTCCTCCAGGTAGCGCCGCCGCTTGGAAATGGTCAGCATTTTATTTTCAAATGGCGCTTCGTACAATTCGGCCTCGTTCAATCCTTCAAGCAAAAAGTCCAGATCGTCTTCCAATGCGGCAATCGTTTCCCGAAAGGGAATGGCCGGATGCACGGTTTTGCGGTTGAGCCGGCTGACTTCGTCCTGAACAATGGCGTTAAGCTGGTCCCACCATTGATCCAGGGCGGTTTTAAAGGCTTCAAGACCGCTTTCGACGCGGCCCAGGTTGCGCCCTTCGGCGGAAGGAGAAAAGTCGTGATCGAAATAAGGCTGCTGCTCAAAAGCCTGTACGAGTTGCCGGTACCGGTCAAAAATATCTTCCTTTTGGTGGTGCATTTCCCGGTATTTGGGAATAAGACTGCCGTAGAGCCGTAAACTCGTCAGGCTGGTTAATTCGAAATCTTTGCCGTACTTTTCAATGTTGTCGGTGATGGCGTCCCGCAACCCTTCCACCTTGCCGGCCAATTCGTGGTAGTAGTGCTCGTAATGGTCCAGCAGTAAATCGGTGTAGGTGTTGAACTTATTGATGTAGCGCAGGTGGAGTTGCGACAGGCGGTCGTGAAAACGATCAATTTGCCGTAGAATGAAAGCCTCAGCCCCCTCTTGATCGTAACGGCGGAAAATATCGGAATGCAGAACGGCGAGGGGATGCTTGAGGGTGTTGACTTTTTCGAAGAGGGCCTGCATCCGGTTGATGGAAGCTTTCATCTCTTCGTATTCCTCCTGGTCGAAACGGAATTCCGTGGCATGTAATTGGCTACCCAGCAACTCCTTGCCCTCGCGCTTATTACTCCGCAAAAAGAGGCCGACGGTCTCGGTCCAATCGGTAGCCCCGAAGGCGGCTTTCCGGGTAGCGTCAAAGCTGCGTTGCAAGCGGCCGCGCAGCCGTTCCCATTTGCTTAGCGTTTGTTGGTAATTTTGTTCGTCGAAAGGCGACGAGCCCGAAGGATTGACGGCCGCCGCGCGGACCAGCTCCTTTAGCAATTGGGCATCCTGCTGGTTATCCCGCAATAAGAAGGCATATTGATCCACTTCAAGTTGAGCCAGGCGTTTTTGGCATTCCCGCAGCCGGCTTAGCGTCGGAGCAATCACCAGAGAACGCCGGCCGTGGAGCAGGGCATTGACGAGTAACTGTATTACGAGATGCGTTTTCCCGCTGCCGCTCTTACCGTCTACGACCGTTAGGCGTTGCCGCCGCGCCAGACGAAAAGCCGCAGCCTGTTGAGGATCCAGCGTAAACGGCCCCAGCGGCGTGCCTTCCACCGATACGGATTCGGGCGCCGGAAGCGAGTAATCCGTTCGGGCTTTTGCTACGGGCGGCGGAAAGAGTCCTAACAAGCCGGACCAATACAGTTGGTGGCTTGGTTGTTGATCGTCGAGGCTCGACAAGTCCGGACAGGAAAGGATGGGTTTGTTGGAGGGAGGTGGCGCCGTATCCAGGATGGAGCCCAGGCGCAACAGCAGTTGTTCCAGCCATTCCCGGTCGCCGGCGAAGGCTTCCCGCTCGATCCTGGAAAGGGATGCCGCCTGGTCTTTTCCAATTACCTCCTCCAAATAACCCAGCAACTTGCGGTTTATCCGGGGATGCGTGTTGCCGGATCGACTCAAAATCCATTTACCGGAATAGTAGGGATCGGGCTCCAGCCGGGCCGGCCATAAAGCTACCGGCGCAAGCAACAACCCTCCCTTATAATGGCCGCGCAGTAGAGGAAATCCTACCGCGAGCGGAGCATATCCCCGAATCTTCTCCATATTGCGAGACTCCAGATACAGGTGCCTGAAAACGCTTTCCTGACCGGCCATTGGAGCAAGCTGAAGTCGCGCCCCAGGCTTCAGCAGCCATTGATTTAAAAAACTATCCTGTACGGTATTGCCCTGCTCGTCTCTTAATGCGGTAAGGTCAAAGCGATTGGGGTAAAACGGAAATGCCTCCAGATAAATCTGGTCAGCGGTTTGTACTAAGCTTTCCTTGGCATTGAGGGCGCCGGCTTCCTGCTGCTCTTGCATGAATCGTCAAATTTGGTTGGAATTTCCAGCAATCATCTCCTTCAACCAAATATACTCAAAAGCGCCCTTAAGGGCGAATGAATCTCTATCCTTA
>CAYWHT010000299.1:4948-5851 GCA_964458135.1 uncultured Saprospiraceae bacterium
TCCTTAATGATGTAGGAGCACCTGCTTTGCGGCCAGACAAAAAAGAATTTATTGTAAAAACAAAGTTAAAATTCAGAAAAAATACTTTTCATACCCGGCAACTTTCCTTTAAAATTCCTACATTAATCAATTGAAGATCAATCACTTAAATTGTTTAATCTTTAGCTTCAAAGGCGCCCTTAAGGTTAAACAGAAAACAGTAGGAAAGAAAAAACCATGTTACCAAACATAGCGGTCATTTTAACCAATCAGGAAAAGAAAATTCTTTGGGTAAACGATGATTTTACCAAAATCACCGGTTACTCTTTTCGGGAAGTGTTGGGCAAATCGCCATCCCTTCTTCAAGGCCCCGGGTCGGATCGCCAGGCCATCGCGCGCATCCGGCAAAGATTACGAGACCAGGTTGCTTTTAAAGACCAGGTGCTAAACTACCGCAAAAACGGGGAAGAGTATCTCTGCCGTTTGGTCATTCATCCCGTATTCAACAATGACCGGCAGCTTACCAATTATATCGCCTTTGAAGTAGACGGCAATTTGGTCGCTGCAACTCAGGACCCTCCGATTTTACGATTGGAGAACAAGTACAGCTCCAGCAGTTTAAGAGGCTTCGAAGAAATTAACCTGTACCAGCAGCTCGTTCAACTCCTGCAGGAAGAAAAGCTTTACCTGGACCCCAATCTGACTTTACGGGGAGTAGCCGACCGGATGGCCACGAATACCAAATACCTCTCCCAGGTAGTCAATCGCCACAGCGGCAAAAATTTCCAATTCTTCATCAATGCCTTCCGGGTCAGCGAAGCCAAGGAAAAAATCGCCGGCGATGATTTCAGGAATTTAACCCTTTACGGCATTGCCCTGCAGTGCGGCTTCAAGAATAAGTCTACTTTTTATAAAGTATTCAAG
>CAYWHT010000300.1:0-2085 GCA_964458135.1 uncultured Saprospiraceae bacterium
TTGACAGTTTGAATTGGAGGTGACGGGGTAATGTTCTTTTTGGACGTGCGATTCGCCTTTTCGGTTTTCCCCGGTCAGGTGACGAGGACGGGCGCCGGCTATTCACTAATCCTTTCGCTTCGGCCGCATCAATCCCTCCTGCACCACTGAGGCGATCAATTTGCCATCGCGGGTAAAGATGCTGCCGCGGGTGAATCCGCGGGCGTTGGAGGCGCTGGGGCTGTCGATGGCGTAGAGGAGCCATTCGTCGGTGCGGAATTCGCGGTGGAACCACATGGCGTGGTCGAGGCTGGCGAGTTGAACGTTGCCGAGGGCGGCTTCGTTGCCGTGGGGTAGGAGGGCGGTGGTGAGCAGGTTGTAATCGGAAGTGTAGGCCAGCACGCACTGGTGGGCCGTTTTGGCTTCGGGCATGGGGCCTTTGGCTTTCATCCAGATATGGCGGAAGGGTTGATTTTTGCCGGGGATTTCGGGATGTATCCATTCTACGGGCCGGAATTCGATGGGCCGTTCGATGTCGAGGAATTTTCGGATGTTTTCGGGCAGTTGGTTGCCGTATTGTTGGCGTAGTTCTTCCCAGCTGGTCAGCACTTCGGGGGGCGAGACGTTGGGCATGGAGATGTGGTGGTCGAACCCCGACTGTTCGAGTTGGAAGGAAGCCGACATGAGGAAGATGGCCTGTCCGTTTTGGATGGCTTTGACGCGGCGGGTAGTAAAGCTGCCGCCGTCGCGAATGCGGTCTACCTGAAAGATAATGGGGCGGTCCAGTGCTCCGGCCAGGATAAAGTAAGCGTGCAGGGAATGGACGTAGCGGTCTTCGGGCACGGTGCGGATGGCTGCGTTCAAGGCCTGCGCCAGCACCTGACCGCCAAAGACGCGCTTACTGCCGACAAAACTGCTTTCGCCGCGAAACAAATTTTCCTCGATTTTTTCGAGTTCCAACAGGCGGAGGAGGTCACTTACTTCTTTCATAGGCGCACACTAAAGTTTTGGAAATTTCCCGCCCCGTCCTCCTTTACTTCAATCTCAATGCGGAGAGGACCAAATTCGTAATTTCCTCTTTACGTTCGATAAAAAACTGGTGCATTTCCTGTTCGTTTTTGCCGGTAACCTGCATGATGTGTTTTTTATTGAGAATGGGATGAACGCACATGGCGATGATGCTTTCCAGTAGGTGTAGGGCGTTGACGGAACGGATATGACCGCGGGCTGCGGCCTGTTCGATTTTGCGGCGAAAATTATTGAGCAGGGCATCCAGCGAAAAATCGGCAAAAATTTTACGGTAGAGTAATTCAGGCTGCTCGAATTGCAGGTTGACGAAACAAAGCGATAGCAGAGGATCTTCAAGGTTGGCGTCAATCAACAGGCCGACAAACTGGCGCAAGAACTGATCAAAGGGTTGGTCCTGGGCCAATAATTCGGGCAAGTGGTGGTAATGCGAGTTGACCGTTTGTTTGAACAAGGTTTCAAAAAGCCGGCTCTTGGAGCGGAAGTAGTAATTTAAAGTCGTTCGGGAAATACCAGCCTCTTGGGCAATATCCTGCATACGCGCCCCTTTGTATCCGTTTTTGAAGAACACTTTCCGGGCGGCATCCAATATCTTATCCTCGGGGCAAGTACCTTTATTCATTATTGTGCTGGAGCAAGGTTCGCATTCAAGACAAAGCTAGCCAAATGTGCCTTTGTTGACAAGGGAATCGACAGGGTACTACCTGAATTGTCTGCCAACATTCAGGGAAACCTTTCCCCGGGATGGATGAGGGATAGCCGTTGTTGAACACATCTCCATTTTACGACATCTTACAAGTAAGTTTTGGCTTCACCCTAATTCACAAAACTTTTTTTGGAATGGTTGACTCTAAGGGAGAAAGGGATTACATTTATGTCTGACGTTTTTGTCAATTCCGGTAATTTTTCAGGATGCAAAATGATTAACGCACCTATTTTCTGCACTTATGGTATTCCCATCTAATTCAGCAGGATTCAGCATGCTGCCACCCGGCAATTGGTTTTCCTACCAGAGCATCTCCCGCGGGAGTATTATTTACCGTGAAGGAGACCCTACCGATACGCTTTATTTTCTTAAAG
>CAYWHT010000300.1:2095-5835 GCA_964458135.1 uncultured Saprospiraceae bacterium
GAGCTGCGCGTGGGCGGGGCGTGACGAAGGGGCGCCCGAGAGCCGAGACCGGGAAATCATCAAGATGGTAGTGGAGCAGGGCCATTGGTTTGGTGAGATGGCGCTCATTCAGCGGGAAGCTCGCCGCGATCGCGCGGTGGCGTTGCAAGCCGGCCTAATTGGCAGCGTACCCGCAGACCATTTGCGTGGAATTTTACAGCGGGATACTCGCTATTGCGAATATTTTGTACAGTTAATTGGCCGCCGGCAGTTGGATATGGAATACCGGGTCAATCAACTGACCACGATGAGCTCACAGGCGCGCATCGTTCAATTTTTGATCGATCTCGTACAAAAGGAAGGCCAGCGCATCGGTCTGGAGTGGGTGGTCTACCGGTTTTATCCCCAACAAATTATCCGGGGGTTGACGGATACTTCCCGGCAGACCGTCTCCCGGGTGCTCAACGACCTGCGCCGGAAAAACATCATCACCTTTGACAAAAAGCGCCTTTTGGTTCGGGACCTGGACGCCCTAATGGCCGAGCGCAATCGTTAACGGTTCGGCAAGCCCGTCAAATACCATTACCCGGCCGTGCGCCGCCCACCGCCATACTCAGGAATTCTCCGTATGCCGTGAAGTTTTATTTTTGGAGAAGGCTGGCATGCGTTTGCGCCAGGAATCGGGCACGTGTTGCACCTCGGGACGCATTTTTTGAATGGCGCGCAAGACGTCCACCCGGCTGATCTGGCCTACCAGTTTTCCATTTTCTATCACGGGAAGGCGCTTATAACCGGAATACACAAATTCGTAGGCCGCGTCGAGGATCGTTTTATCGGAACTGATGGTGCGGGTTTTGCCCGACATGAAATCCGATACGGTTCCGTTGCCGCCCGGCTCGTCGTTGTAGGGGCCTTTGATGAGCAATTGCAAACAATCCACCTCGGATATCATCCCGATGAGTTCCCCTCGCTCGTTGAGCACCGGGGCGCCGGAGATGCCTTTGCGCAGCATGAGGGTAATGGCTTTGCGAATATCGGTGTCCGGGGTAAACGTGATGAGCTTAGTCGCCATGAACTTCGCGATGCTTGGATAATCTTGCATGAATGCGTTTTTTATGACAGAATAGTGCTAACCAATAATATACAAAAAAAAACGCGGAACTGTTTGTTTTTTCGAAATATAAATAATTTAGACGGCCAAAATGGCGGAATAATGATTGGAGTAAAGCGCTCTGTTACCGTGATCGATGGAGAGGCGATTATGTAAGTAACCGGCTTTAACTAAAATATCCCGAAAATTTTATTGCTTAGCCGTTACCCTCAACATTAACGAAGGTCGAACGTATACACAAAAAAGTAAAGTCTTGCTCTGGATCATATTTCTCAGCCTGATTGCGGCGGCCCTGGCGCTCGACCTGGGCGTGTTCAACAAAAGACCGCAGGTGGTGAGCACCCGGGAAGCCCTTTCCTGGACGACTCTGTGGGTTTCTCTGTCTTTATTGTTTAGCGGGGTGGTCTGGTTGGCCTACCGCAACCAGTGGATGGAGAGTAATGATGGGCTCCGTCCGGGAGGGGCGGTATTGACCTACATCACCGGCTATCTGATTGAGTTGTCGTTGAGTATGGACAATATCTTCGTTATTGCCGTTATTTTCAAGTATTTCGGGGTGCCGAAGATCTACCAGCACCGGGTGTTGTTTTGGGGAATTCTCGGGGCGGTGGTGTTTCGCGCCATCATGATCGTGCTGGGGGTGGCCCTGATCAACCAGTTCAGCTGGATGACTTTCGTTTTTGGTTTGCTGCTTTTATATTCCGCTTATAAAATGTGGTTTGCCGACAATGAAGCAGTAGACCCCCGCCGCAATCCGTTGGTGCGCCTGGTGCGGCGCGTTTTGCCCGTTACCAAGAAATTCGAGGGGGAATCGTTTTTCGTGCGTCGCCGGCATATCATCGCGGCAACGCCTCTGTTCGTCACGCTGATGGTCATTGAAACCACCGACGTCATCTTCGCCATCGACAGCATTCCGGCCATTTTGGCCATTACCACCGATACCTTTCTCGTATTCAGTTCCAATATTTTCGCCATCCTGGGCTTGCGCTCCATGTATTTCGTTTTGGCCTCCATGCTGGAAAAATTTCGCCATCTCAAATACAGCCTGGTCATCATTCTGGGGTTTGTAGGGGTTAAAATGTTGCTCAACCAGTATATCCACCTTCCCGAATGGATCTCCCTGGCCGTTATCCTGGTATCTTTGACCACCGGGGTGATTGTTTCTTTAACTAAAAAGGAAAATACCGATAAACCGGTGACGCCGCAGCCGAAAGAAAAGCCGAAGCAGGAAGGTACGAAATACTGAGTGGGGGCGCTTCAAGCGTTTATATAATTGAGCGTAAAACCCATTGGTCTTCAGCCAATGGAATGAAAGCGAATGTTTTTTGAAATATTTTGTTTCAAATAGTTGCGATTTTGAATATTTTTGTGCATATTTATGTTGTCAGTAAAAGACAACGTAAGACTCCTAACGCTTTTTGAGCAGCGAGCTATTCTCTGGGAAGCCCGAAGCCCACCAATCTTCAGTTGGTGGGTAGTTCACTGGTTCGGGCCCGGGAATCTTGCTATCTTGGCATGCAAACCAAGTATACATTTTACATGCCATGATCCGTTTAAAATTACCTACAGGCGTTCTTTTGCTGGCATTAGCAGCTTGTTCCTCCAACGACGGCAACCAATCCGCCAATGCGAACACAAATGCCGGAAACGGCCAGGAGGATGTTGCTGGCAACTTAAGTGAGGCCATGGAGCAAGCGATTGGAACCATGAATCTGAAGCAACTGGCCAAGATGGCGGAGTAGTAGATCAGTCGCTTCCAAACAACGCATTCAATATTTCCGCCAGGCGATAACCACTCAGCGCCAGTCTCCTTTTCACCACTTCGCGGCTCCTTTCCAGGTAAGTTTCTGAGGGTTCGTCGCCAGGTTGCAGGTATTGCGATCGGCCTTCTTCATGTTGGGTGTTGATTGCCCGGTAGCCGTAACTGACGGCGAGTTTGTGGCTTTCGAGCGCCCAGAAGTCGGGGTCGAGGCGGCCGGCGTTTTCCAATTCGCTTTTGGGATAGGCGTTGGTGATTTCGTTGGCCAGGCGGCGCAGCCGTTCGATATTTTCTTGAGTTAGGGGCGCCTTAGGTTGACCGTAGGGGCGAATATCGTTGTAATCACTGAGGTAGCCGCAACCGTCATCCCATAGCATATGCAGGTTGCGCCATTGCCCGCTCAGCTCAAACTCATTACCGCCGCGCGTGCCCGCGGGAAAATCTTCCGAAAACATGGAGGTGCTGTGCATAGGCTGGTGTAGGTCGCTGACAAAGTGCGCCAGGAAGGCCAGGTGTCTTGCCTTGTCCACATCTTTGGCCTTGTCGGAAGCCAGTACCGACTGGCACTGGCCGATGGCCCAGATCACATCGATGTCCGGCTGGGGGGGAATGGGCATGTTGTCCGGATTGTAGGGGATATTGGTGTAATGCCAGGTATTGTAGGTGCGCAGGCCGTCGGCCTTCAAGTCGTCGGGCCAGGGCCCTGTGGCGATGAAGTGATTGACCTGGGGGTAATCCCTTTCCAGGACCTCGGTCAGGGCGTCTACCCGGTCGCGAGCACTTTCGTTCAAATTTTGGTAGGCGATCATGGCGGTGATGAAGTGGCCGGGATCCCACCAGGCGCGCAGGGGAAGGCTCGTCATCAGGATGTGGGCGCAGAGCAGTACTTTT
>CAYWHT010000301.1:0-5806 GCA_964458135.1 uncultured Saprospiraceae bacterium
GTCCATGACCTGCAGGGTATACTGGTGGAAAACGTGGGTGGATTTTGGGTGGCGGGCCGGTGTTTTCAGGGCAGCCACATCGGCGAAAGCCTGGTCGTAGTAGTCGGCGGCGCGGCGTCGGTTGGCCGCGTAGTCGTCCAGGTGCTGGAGTTTGATATCGAGGATAGCGGCTTGGATGCTATCGAGGCGGCTGTTGACCCCTACGAGCCCATGGTAGTAGCGTTTAGTCTGGCCGTGGTTGGCGATTTTGCGCAGCTTTTCGGCAAGCTCCTCGTCGTTGGTATAGATGGCGCCGCCATCGCCGTAGGCCCCTAAGTTTTTGGAGGGGTAGAAAGAAGTGCACCCTATGTGGCCGATGGTGCCTGTTTTTTGCTGGCGGCCATCGCTGAAGGTGTAATCCGCGCCGATCGCCTGGGCGTTATCTTCGACTACCCAAAGGCCATGCTCCTTGGCGATTTTCATAATGGGTTCGAAGTCGCAACTTTGGCCAAAGAGGTTGACCGGGACGATAGCTTTGGTATTGGGGGTCAATGCGGCTTCGACAATTTCGGCGGTCAGGTTGAAGGTGTCGGGATCGACGTCAACCATGACCGGTTTGAACCCTAGCAGGGCGATGACCTCGGCGGTGGAGACGTAGGTAAAAGCAGGTACAATCACTTCATCGCCCGGCTGCATGCCGGTAGCCATGAGGGCGATCTGCAGGGCGTCTGTGCCGTTGGCGCAGGGGATGACGTGGTTGACATTCAGGTAGCGCTCGAAGTTGGCTTGGAACGATTTTACGGCCGGCCCATTGATGAAAGCGCCGGAGCGGATCACGTCGATCACGGCGGTATCGATCTCAGGTTGCAGTTTTTGGTACTGCGTTTTGAGGTCGACCATTTGGATGGCGGGTTTTGTAGCAGACATATTCAGTTTGTTTAGATCTTGTTTCAAAAATGCGGTTGGCACGTCAAGCGTGTTCAAACCGTTTGATTGCTTTGCCGGCCACGGTTTCCCCAATGGATAGGGAGGCGGTAGCGGCTGGTGAAGGCGCGTTGCAGACGTTGATGACCCTTTCTTTTTCTAGGAAAAGGAAATCATCGATCAAATGGCCTTGAGGGTCAGCAGCCATAGCCCGGACACCGGCGCCGCCCCGCTGCAGGTCTGCTTCCCCCACTTCGGGGATCAGGTGTTGCAGGGCGCGCACGAAGGCAGCTTTAGAATAGGAGCGGTAGAGCTCATTGAGGCCGTCGCGCCAGTACCGCAGGGCGATCCGTTGAAAGCCACGGTAGCGCAAGGTTTCCATCAGTTCCTCCCAGTTGACATCCCAGCGGCTGTAGCCTTCCCGGCTGAACGCCAGCACGGCGTTGGGGCCGGCTTCTATCCCACCGTGTACCATGCGGGTGTAATGTACGCCAAGAAACGGAAAATTAGGATTAGGCACGGGGTAAATCAGATTATTGACCAAGTGTTGACGATGGGGTACGAGTTCGTAATACTCACCGCGGAACGGCAGTATCTGCAAGTTGATTGCCGGCATCGTCATACGGGCGATTTTATCGGCGTACAAGCCGGCACAGTTGATCAGCAGCTGGCTGTGCAGCTCGGTTTTGTCGGTAGTAATGTACACGCCGTCGGATCGCAGGTTGATATCTTGCACGGCCTGCCCGAAGAAAGGCGTGGTATTTTGGTCTTGGGCGATGGCCAGGTATTTGCGGGCGACAGCCGCGTAGTCGATAATGCCCGACTGTGGGACCCAGATGGCTTGCTGAGCTTGGACGTGGGGTTCAATCTCCCGGCATTCGGCGGCGGAAATCATGCGGATGCCTTTTAGGCCATTAGCCTGTCCGGTTTCGAAAATGCGCTGTAGGGCGGGCAGCTCCCAATCGCGGGTGGCGACGATAACTTTGCCGCAGACTTCGTGGGGGATATCGTGTTGTTGGGCAAAATCTATCAGGTAACGGTAGCCACGTCGGCAATTCAGGGCTTTGGAGCCTCCCGGTTTGTAGTAGATACCCGAGTGGATGACGCCGCTGTTGTGGCCTGTTTGGTGGGCGGCCGGTTGCTTTTCTTTTTCTACTATGGCCACTTTGAGTTCGGGGCAGGATTGGCTGAGGTGGTAGGCGGTTGCCAGCCCCACGATACCTGCGCCAACTATGGTAATGTCGTACGTTTCCATGCTTAATCGGTTTTAGACCATAGTAACAGGGAGTCCTGTTCGGGTTGTCGAAACTGAGCGATTTCTTCGGTTCGGCAAATGAGGTAGCGGATTTTTCGGTGGACGATTTTTTCCGTCTTGGCGATGAGTTCTAGGAGGTAGTTGCGGTCGATGTCCCCCACGATCAGCAAGTCGATGATAGGGCTATCGATGCCGCGGGCGAAATCACCGGTCAGGTAGACCTCCTCTACGTCCCCAAGTCGTTCGATCACCTGTTCGACGATATGGTCGAGGCCGATGTGTTTGAGGAGGATGTTGTGGATTTCTTCAAAGAGCGGGTGTTGCGGGTTGGCTTGGAAAATCTTTTTGTTGCCGAGGTTGCTGGAGCGCAGCATGCCTGCTTTTTCCAAGCGGTTGAGTTCGACGCGTATGGCGTTGGTGGATTCCCCGAACTCTTGGTGGAGGCCACGCAGGTAAGCGGTAGTGCTGGCGTTGATGAAGAATTTCATCAGCAGTTTGACCCGCGTCTTCGAGGAAATTAAGGTTTCTATCATTTTGGGGGTTATGCTGGTGCTGGGTTGAGTAATATATTTACTCGTTTTCGTTGTTGCAATGGTGCAAGTATACGGGGAAAATTTGAGAAGTGAAAGATTGGGCAAAGAAAAAGAGCCAGCTCTCCCTAGGGGAGTCTGGCTCGTCCATTAAAACGGGGTCAAATGAAAATTTTGGGTAGCTAGGGTCGGTCCGTACCAATCGCCTGTGTGCGAAAGCTGCTGGAGCCTGGGGTTAGTTTTTGAAAAACCGGGCGCTGGTGGTGTGTCGTGGTGACCTGAGTTGGGCGATGTAGGAGCCGGGCGGTAGGTTTTGGACGCTGATGGCGGTGGCACGGCTACCGGTTGGGAGTTGGATGGTTTGGTGCAATTGGCCGTTGGTATTGAGGATGAGTATTTGGGTATGGGGCGGGGTAGGTTGTTGCCATTGGAGGTGGAGGGGCCCTTGGGTATTGGTAGGGGAAGCGGCGAGCCGGTTTTGTTGCCCCGTTCGGATGCTGATGATGTCCGAATACGATTTTGTGCCGTCGTAATCGTACTGGGCGAGGCGGTAGTATTGCAAGCCTTGTTGCTCGGGTCGGTGTCGGAACTGGTAGTGCCGTTGGGTTTGGCTGTTGCCGTATCCTTGTCGTTGGCCGACGCGTTTGAAGCGGCGTCCGTCGTAGCTGTGTTCGACGTCGAAGTGGCTGTTATTCAGCTCGGTTTCGGTGGTCCATTTTAGGCGTACTTCGCTGTTTTGGGTTTGCGCTTCGAAGCTGCTGAGTTCTACGGGGAGCACAAACATGCTGCCGGGGAGGGTAGGAGAGCCGTTGTCGCTGGAGCTAGCCCCTATGTACCGGAAGGTATTGTTGGCATCGCGGTAGTCGGATTCGCTGGTGAAGCCGGAGGGGTGCCCGATGGTGGTAATCAGTTCGCGGGCTTGGCCGGCGGTTTGGGGTTGGGTGTAGGTGGTTTGGGCGACTACGGTGCCATTGCAGGAAAGGGTGATCTGGTCGCCGCCGATGTTGTTGAGGCTGAATGGGGGTGGGCTTTCCGGATAGTAGAAAGTGGCGCCGGGGGTGGCGCTTCCGCCGATGAGGGCGAGTTGGTAGCCGGGTACCCAACTGGACTGTTCGATGGTGACGTACAGGCCGCTACCGTCTTGCAGGGTGCATCCTTGGAGGGAGAGTTGGTAGGGGCGGGTGTTGTAGAGTTCTATGTACTCGCCGACGTCGTCGGGCACGTTTTCGGGGTTGGCCATGAATTCGGTGATGAGGAAATCGCCGGGGTTTTGTGCCAGTAGGAATGGGGCTGCCGCCCAGAGTAAGCTGCTGAGGAGTAGTGTTTTTTTCATGGTTTTTTGGGGTTGTTCTGGTAAGTAGTCGCGGTTAGGGGGGGAATTCCATAAATGGGGTGGGGTTTTTTTTGAAAAAATTTGAAATGGGAAGTGGGAAATGGGAAATGGGAAGTGGGAAGGCGGAAGTTGGAAGTCGGAAATAGGAAATAGGAAATGGGAAATGGTCCTCCTTCGCTCTACAGAGCTTCGGCGGGCGGGCCCTCCTTCGCTTTAACTGGCTTCGGCGGGCGGGGATGGGAGAAGCAAGCTGCTGTCGCCGTAGCTGAGGAATCGGAAGTCGTTTTGGAGAGCGTATTGGTAAACGTCTTGCCAATCTTTGCCGATGAGGGCGGCGATGAGGAGGAGGAGGGTGGAGCGGGGTTGGTGGAAATTGGTGATGAGGCCTTTGGCTATTTTGAAGGAGTAGGAGGGGGCGATGATGAGTTGGGTGTAGCCTTGCAGTTCGTTGGTTTGGAGGTGGTCCATTTGTTGGAGGAGGGTGTGGAGGGCATCGGCGGCGGAGGGTTGGGGCGGGTTTTCGTAGGGGATCCACTGGGGGACGTCGATGTGGGGTTGGGCGGTACCTTGTTGGATTTGGGAGGCGTGCCAGTAGAGGCTTTCGAGAAGGCGGAGGCTGGTGGTGCCGACGGGGATGATGGGGCGGTTTTCGGCTACAGCCGTATATAAGGTGTGGAGGGTTTGGCGTTGGAGGTAGATGCTTTCTTCGTGCATTTCGTGTTCGCCGAGGGCGTCGGCGCTTACGGGTTTGAAAGTGCCGGCCCCGACGTGGAGGGTGACGAATGCTCGTTGTATGCCTTGGGCGTCGAGGTCTTGAAAGACTTGGTCGGTGAAGTGCAGGCCGGCGGTAGGGGCGGCGACGGAGCCTTTTTCGCGGGCGTACACGGTTTGGTAGCGGTTTTCGTCTTCGGGTTGGGTTTCCCGGTTGAGGTAAGGCGGTAGTGGTATGATGCCGGCGGCGGCTAGGAGTTCGCCGAATGCGAGTTGGGGGGCGTTCCAATCGAATTGGATATCGAAGGCGTCGGCGGTGCGGCCGAGGCGGGTGGCGGTGAGGGTGACGTCGCCATGTGGGGTGGAGATGGTTTTTTCTATCTGGCCGCTTTTCCATTTGCGGTTGCCGCCGACGAGGCATTTCCAGCGGACGTTTTGAGTGTGGGAGAAGTTTTGCTGGTACTCGGCGGGCTGTAGGGGTTCGAGGCAGAGGATTTCGAGTCTTTTCCCATTGGGGAGGGTAAAGTAGAGGCGGGCGTGGATGACTTTGGTGTCGTTGAAGAGCAACAGGCTGCCGGCGGGGAGTTGTTCGGGCAGGTTGCGGAAGGTGGTGTGTTGTATGTTGCCGCTTTTGTAGACGAGCAGTTTGGAGGCGTCTCGTTGTTCTAGGGGGAATTTGGCGATGCGGTGTTCTGGCAGCTCGTAGGAGAAGTCGTTGATGTCGATTTCTTGGGGTGGGGTGGGTTGATTGCTGTATGGCTGGTGGCTCATTGGTGGTGTTGAGTTTTTTGGCAAATAACGGAACAATTTGGGATAATATAAACGGCGCTTTGTGGTTTTGGTTGCCGAGGCCGGGGAGGCAAAAGTGGATGGATAACAGGATACGGAGATTGAAAACCCGCTGCGCTAGCATTTGTGAAATGGAACGAAAATGGTAAATTTAGAGTCCGGCACGTCACGTAGCCGGGCCGTAGCTATCGCGAAGCCTTAGCAAAATGCCCCGATCGCGATCGGGGTACCATCTTCTTAGGCTTTAACGTTAGCCCTATTACCTCGTAGTACAAGGGGCAGATG
>CAYWHT010000302.1:0-1637 GCA_964458135.1 uncultured Saprospiraceae bacterium
TGAAGGGCTGCCATAACTAAGCCCTGGGCATCGCCCAGGGTGAAAAACGATCGTTTTGATCACGTCAGCGCCTTGTAGGCTTGCCCGACCATGCTTGGGCGGGGGCGACATCATGCCCGCGCCTCCGCCCAGGCATGGTCGGGCAGGCTTTCAGGGCTGCTCGTAAAACCCCGGCGACTCCCTCCTGGGGCGATGCCCCAGGCTATAATAGTTCAGCCCTTCAGGCTGCAATCATCCCGCGGCCGATTTCTGGGTAACTCGTAGCTGCCGGCTGGCGAGACAGGGATGCTTTTAGTGTTCTTTTCTTTGGCTGCTTGCGGATTTTGCAGGGCTGGCGTCCTTGCCGTGGTTTGCTATGCTGACAGGATGGAACGCACCGGTCCTCGTGTCTCGGTCGGGTAAACATCACCTTAGTCCCCTATCCCGGAGATTTTGCCGGTACCGCGCTGCGTTCCGGTTATGCTGCGCCAGCGTTTTGGCAAAGGCGTGCAAGCCCGAGCCGTCCCCTTTGGCGCAAAAGTAGAAGTAATCGTGATTTTCGGCGTTGAGCACCGCGTCGATGCTGGCGATGGAGGCCATGCTGATGGGGCCGGGGGGCAGGCCGGTGTACAGGTAGGTATTGTAGGGGGAGTCGAATTTGGTGTGGTAGTCGGTAACCCGTTTGGCGCCGAAATCGCGGCGGGCGAAGACGGCGGTGGGGTCGGCCTGGAGGCGCATGCCGCGGCCGAGGCGGTTGAGGTAGACGCCCGCCATGCGGGGCTTCTCGCTGTTCTTTAGCGTTTCCTTTTCCACGATAGAGGCCAGGGTGTAGACTTCCTTGGTGGTCATGCCCAGGTTACTGGCTTTGTTGCGGCGGTCGTTTTCACTCCAGAAGGCAGTGTGTTCGCGCCGCATGCGCTCAACGAAGGCCGCCGGGGAAGTATTCCAGAAAAATTCGTAGGTGTTGGGGATGAAGAGCGCCATCAGCGTTTCATCGCTGTAGCCGATGGTGTCGAGCAGGGTATCGTCGCGCAGCTGGTTGAGCAGGTCGAGGGAGTCGGGCTCGATGAAGCGGGCGGCTTTTCCGGCCACGTTCTCGATGAGGCGCTCGTTGTGCAGCACCAGATCCACCGGCGCCTGCTTGCCGCCCCGCAGGTGGCGGATGAGGTCGATCATCGTCCAGCCCTTTTCGATCTTGAAACGCCCCGCCCGCATCGGGTTGCGCGGGTATTCCATGTAGTTGGCCAGGCGGCGGAAGAGGGCCTCGTCTTTGATGATGCGGTCTTCCGCCAGGATACCCACCACCTCGTCAAAGGTCGAATTGGTGGGTATTTTGACGTATTCCGTCTCCATCTTTTTGGGCAGCTTTATGCGCTCGCGCAGGCGCAGGTAGAAAAATAACGCCCCAACGGTCAGAATGGCGAGTAGTAGGGCTATAGAACGGATGGTTTTGTTCATGGTGGATGGAGTTGTTAGCGTTTAGTAGGTGTTTACGGTAGTGGGTAAATAGTAGAAGGATACGGCACGGGCTAAATCGCCTTTCCATTACCAGGTAGAACTCTTTGAATCAGGGCTTGGCGCCGCCCATGTCCAGTCAAAATACGCACTACGGCGACAATCCATTAATTTGGGAGGCCTCATTCAACCAGCCCAAATCC
>CAYWHT010000302.1:1737-5777 GCA_964458135.1 uncultured Saprospiraceae bacterium
AAAATCCAAAATCCAAAATCCAAAATCCAAAATCCAAAATCCAAAATCCAAAATCCAAAATCAAAAATCCAAAATCCAAAATCAGCCTAATACTGCTCCCTCTCATTCGGAAAATCTCCCTGTCGCACATCTTCTATATACTGTTGAACCGCCCCTTTTATTGTGTCAAACAAGTCGAGATAGCGGCGCAGGAAGCGCGGTTTGAAATCTTTGGTGATGCCCAGCATGTCGTGGGTGACGAGCACCTGCCCGTCGGTATGGGGTCCGCCGCCGATGCCGATGGTCGGAATGCTGACCGCCTGCGTCACCCGCTGCGCCAGATCGGCGGGGATTTTTTCCAGTACGATACTAAAACACCCCAATTCTTCGAGCAGTTTGGCGTCGCGGATCAATTTTTCGGCTTCGGCATCTTCGCGGGCGCGCACGGTGTAGGTGCCGAATTTGTAGATCGATTGCGGCGTCAGGCCCAGGTGGCCCATCACCGGCACGCCGGCCGAGAGAATCCTGCGGATGGACTCGGTGATTTCCTCCCCGCCCTCTACTTTAACCGCGTGGGCGCCCGACTCCTTCATGATTCGGATGGTGGATTCCAACGCGATACGGGAATTGCCCTGGTAGGAACCGAAAGGCAGATCCACCACAACCAAGGCCCGCTTCACCGCACGGATCACGGAAGAGGCGTGGTAAATCATCTGGTCCAGGGTGATGGGCAGCGTCGTCTCGTGGCCGGCCATCACGTTGGAGGCGGAATCCCCCACCAGGAGGATGTCGACGCCGGCTGCGTCCAGGATGCGGGCCATGGAGTAATCGTAAGCCGTGAGCATGGAAATTTTTTCGCCTTCTTGCTTCATCTCCTGCAACACGTGCGTGGTAATGCGTTTGACTTCTTTGGTAACTGACATGGCGTTTGATTTGACGAGTGGCGCAAGATAGTGAAATTCGGAGTGGATGTGGGAAAGCTTTGATTCAGGGTTGGTGCTTCGATTGAGGTCGAGTTGTCTTCGTAGCATCCAAAGTTGATTGGATGTAATGGAGCTTCGGTTTACGGCTTGTGCTTCGATATAGCACATCCCACCATCTATTCATCCAAATCATCCATGCTACGCAGCCCAACTGGGTTTCAAAAATTGAATCAAAGCATTCCCCCATCCATCAAAAAAAGGGCTACTGTTAAACAGCAGCCCCTTTTATTCCTCCTCAAAAGGAGGCTTTCGTATCTTAATTCCGAGCTAAGTCGAGGGATGAGACATCCGGAATAATTTAATTCCAGTTATCCCTCAAACCTCAGCCATTCCGGTCTTACTTCTTGTTCTTATCATTCACTTCTTCGTACTCGACATCGGTGACATCATCGCCGCCGGATTTACCGCCGCCCGGTTCACCTTGCCCTTGATCGGCCTCTTCGCCGCCGCCTTGCTCTTGGCCTTGCTGCTCTTGCGCCGCCTGGTACATTTCTTGGCTGGCAGCCTGCCATGCGGTGTTGAGCTTTTCGGTGGCCGCGTCGATCTTGGAGAAGTCTTGCGACTGGTGGGCTTCCTTGAGCTCGTTGAGCGCCGACTCGATGTTGGTTTTCTTCTCATCGGGCAGTTTGTCGCCGTAGTCCTTGAGTTGCTTCTCGGTTTGGAAGATCAAGGTGTCGGCGGCATTGAGTTTTTCGGCTTGTTCGCGCTTCTCCTTGTCCTGCTCGGCATTGGCTTCGGCTTCGTTTTTCATGCGCTCGATTTCCTCCTTGGACAGTCCCGTGGAGGCCTCGATGCGGATGTTTTGCTCTTTGCCGGTGCCTTTGTCCTTGGCCGAGACGTTGAGGATGCCGTTGGCGTCGATGTCGAAGGTTACCTCGATCTGTGGGACGCCGCGCGGAGCGGGCGGGATGCCGTCGAGGATGAAGCGACCGACGGAGCGGTTATCCTTGGCCATGGGGCGTTCGCCCTGCAGGATGTGGATTTCCACGCTTGACTGGTTGTCGGCAGCCGTAGAGTATACTTTCGACTTTTTGGTCGGAATCGTTGAGTTGGCTTCGATGACGGTGTCAAAGACGTTACCCATCGTTTCGATGCCGAGCGACAGCGGCGTTACGTCGAGCAGGAGTACGTCCTGTACGTCGCCGCTCAGCACGCCACCTTGAATGGCGGCGCCGATGGCCACTACCTCGTCGGGGTTCACGCCCTTATTCGGCTTCTTGCCGAAGAACTCTTCTACCGACTGCTGGATGCGCGGGATACGCGTGGAACCACCCACCAGGATGACTTCGTCGATATCGTCTTTGGTCATGCCGGCGTCTTCCAGCGCCTTGCGGCAGGGACCCAGGGTGCGCTCAACCAAGCCGTCGGCCAGTTGCTCAAATTTGGAGCGCGTGAGCTTCGTCACCAGGTGCTTGGGCACCCCGTCAACGGCTGTGATATACGGCAGATTGATCTCCGTTTCGGTGGAAGAAGACAGCTCAATCTTGGCTTTTTCGGCCGCTTCCTTAAGGCGCTGCAGGGCCATGGGATCTTTGCGCAGATCCATATTTTCCTGCTCTTTAAAGGTGTCGGCCAGATGGTCGATCAACAGCTGGTCGAAATCGTCACCACCCAAGTGGGTGTCACCGTTGGTGGATTTTACTTCGAATACGCCGTCGCCCAGTTCCAGGATGGAGATGTCAAACGTACCGCCACCTAAGTCGTATACAGCTACCGTGACGTCTTTGTCGCGCTTGTCCAAACCGTAAGCCAGAGAGGCGGCCGTTGGCTCGTTGATAATCCGGCTAATTTTCAGCCCGGCGATTTCGCCGGCCTCCTTGGTGGCCTGACGCTGGGAGTCGTTAAAGTAGGCGGGCACGGTCACCACGGCTTCGGTGACTTCCTGTCCGGTAAAGTCTTCGGCCACTTTCTTCATCTTTTGCAGGATCATAGCCGAAATTTCTTGTGGGGTATACGTACGCCCGTCAATTTCGATGCGGACGGTATCGTTTTCGCCTTTGGTGACTTTGTACGAGACCCGGTCTACTTCGTTCTTCATCTCTCCATAACGCGCGCCCATGAAGCGCTTGATGGAAGAAATCGTCCGCTGCGGGTTGGTAATGGCCTGGCGCTTGGCCGGGTCGCCGATCTTCCGCTCTCCGTTGTCAAGAAAGCCGACTACGGAAGGCGTGGTGCGACGACCTTCGTCGTTCGGAATGACGACAGGCTCGTTACCCTCCATGACCGCAACACAAGAGTTCGTCGTACCTAAGTCTATTCCTATAATTTTACCCATGTTATGCGATTTTATTTTCTAAGCTAAATAGGATTTTACATCATAAGTTCATCAATAGATATGCCAACCTATAGCACGGCTCGAATGCATGCCATACTTTCCGTTGTCTTTACTAACGTCTGACAGGCCTACGCGTGTTTGGTGTGGGGGGTGACAAAAACTGACAAAACGACAGATCTGGAGTGGGTGCGTGGATGTGGGGGAAGCTTTGATTGGAGAGGTCTGGGTTTTGAGTTTGAAAATGCCCGCTCGTAGGGTGGTATGTTCCAGATCGTCGAGGTAGACGTCCGTGAACACCATCGCGCCCTGGGTGTAACCGTGGGCCTGCAATTGAGCGGGTTTATCTGAGTTGTAATGTACTTTGACATCGGCCAGGGATAGGCCCGAAAGTTGTTCCGCCCCGGCTTTGAGTTGTTGCGGTAGTCCCGTATTATTTTCTGCTCGGGGAATGGGTGGTGCTTGTCGGGGGGGCTGGGCATCCGCCATTGCCTGCAGTTGGGCGGCCGGCTTGGTTTGAGGGCGATGGTCGGCAAGTTGTTGAATGATTGGTAATGACCTTGCCTGTGGACCGGCAAAGGGCGGGGCTTCCGGCTTTGACCGGTTCAGCGCCAAGGCGTGGGGTACGGATTGGGGGTCATTTTCCTGCGACTTGTTGCTCTGCGTTTGCATAGTTACTGTTCTGGATTCTTGCCGGCTGGTTCGACCGCTCTTCTGAAGGTGGGCGAATGATGCCAGGCCTAACCCGGATTATGCATGAATTCATCTACCAAACTGCCCGCCCTGTGGAATAAAGCGAAGCTTTA
>CAYWHT010000303.1:0-5232 GCA_964458135.1 uncultured Saprospiraceae bacterium
CCTTTAGTTAAGGGGGGCGAGGTGTTTATAGCATTGAATGGATAGGCCATGAGGCTGGCCTGGTGTTTTGAGCCCGGGTTGAGCGCTCCGTTGTGCCTCGAGAGCTAAGTAAATGATCGTTTTCGGGAGCTTATTTTGGCGATAGACAAGGCGCATATTCAAGAGTGGGGTGCAACTCTTGAATCAAAGATAGCCCATAGCTACCTGACCGATGAGCAAGGCAATCTATTGCCAATGAATTTCCCCGCCAATTCCCTCCCATTAACCACTCACAATTCTTTTTTCCCTTTATCCAATCCGGCCTTGTACGTCTCCAAGCAACGCTCCCGCGCAAACTTATGATCCACCACGGGGTCCACGTAATCGGAAGTACCGTACTCGGGCACCCAGTGTTTGACGTATTCGCGCTTTTTGTCGAAGCGGTCGAGTTGGCGGTCGGGGTTGAAGATGCGGAAGTAAGGGGCGGCGTCGGTGCCGCTGCCCGCGGCCCACTGCCAGCCGCCGTTGTTGCTGGCGAGCTCGTAGTCGAGCAGCTTTTCGGCGAAATAGGCTTCGCCCCAGCGCCAGTCGATCAGCAGGTGTTTGGTGAGGAAGCTGGCGGTCACCATGCGCACGCGGTTGTGCATGTAGCCGATGGTGTTGAGTTGGCGCATGCCCGCGTCCACCATGGGGTAGCCGGTTTTGCCGGCGCACCAGCGTTGAAATTCGTCTTCGTCATTGCGCCATTCGATGTAGTCGTACTCGGGTCGGAAGCTTTCGTTGACCACCCGGGGAAATTGGGCAAGGATCATGGTGTAAAAATCGCGCCAGACCAGTTCGTTAAGAAAGGAGGCGTTGATGTTCAGCGCCGCTTTGGCTTTCTCCCGGATGCTGATGGTGCCGAAGCGAAAGTGGACGCTCAGCCGGGAGGTGCCGTTGAGCGCGGGAAAGTTGCGCGTTTCGTCGTACCGCCGGATCAAGCCGCGGCTTACCGTTTTGGGTGGAAATTCGATATCGGTGGGGCCAAAGCCGATATCTTCCAGCGATGGAATCGGTATGGGCTGGGTTTTGAAATAGTTATCCCGGTATTTGCGGCAGGGATAAGGTTCGAGGTATTCCGAGCTTTGTATTTTTTTACCTTCCCCGTTTTTGGTTTCGAACCCCTTGGCGTCGAGTCGGTCCCGCCAGCGGCGGCTGTAGGGGGTGAAGACGGTGTAGGGATCGCCATCTTTTTTGACGACTTCATCCCTTTCGAAGATAACCTGGTCTTTGTAGGTTTGGAAGGGGATGCGGCGCTGCTCCAGGAGACCGGCGATTTGTTGATCGCGCTCCTTGCCGTAGGGCTCGTAGTCGTGGTTGGTGTAAACTTCCCGGATATCGTATTCTTCCAGCAATTCCTTAAATATTTCCAGCGGTTTGCCGTTCTTGACGAGTAGGCTGCTCCCCGACTCCCGGAGCTCTTCCTGCATGTCCAGGAGGTGCTGGTGGATGAAAGCCACCCGGGCGTCGTTCTTATCGTTGAGGTGATCGAGGATATCGGTATCGAAAATAAAAAGGGGCAGCACCGGGTGTTCTGATTGCAAGGCATGGTGCAATCCGGCATTATCGTACAGGCGCAAATCTCTGCGGTGCCAGAAAATGGTGATGGGTGTCATATCCAGTTGATTGCTTTGGTAGGTGGAACAGCACGGACTACAAAGGGTTTAATGCAGCATTTGTCGCTACAGGTCTAAGGAATATTCTTTATCTTCAAACGCAATGGTTACAACGCAAAACTTCGCTATGTCCCTGCGATCCATCATCCCTCTCATTTGGCTGGGCCTCTTCGCCTTAGCCTGTACGTCGGAACAACGGCAACAGCGGCAGCTCATCGAAAAAATGGAAGCGGCGCTGGAAGCGGGGGGCAATACGCAACAAGCCCGTAATCTAGCCCGGGCTTATGCCGAATACGCCTCCGCTTTTCCCGAAGATCACGAATGGGGCGCGCGCTACCTCTACCGGGCCGCGGAGATCTACCTGCGCCTGAATCAATTTGATCGGGCGGTGGAGGCTTTGAAAAAGGCGCTGCGCAACCACTATCCGGGCAGCAATACGCCGAATAACGCACTGCTGCTGGGCGCCATTTACGAGGAGCGACTCCGCATCCCTACCCTATCCAAGACCATTTACCAGGCGGGAGCCGAAGCCTTTTCCCAAAACGAGGCTTTCCTTGCCAAAGTCGATACCTCCCAGACGCCCCTGCCGCAACGGCTCGAGAACCTCGCTTCCCGGATCATCCATCCCGAAAGCAGCCAAATCCAGTACCGGATCGCCAACAATTACATCAATGCCTGCGCCCTGCAGGCCTTGATCCTGCCCGGCGCCGAACGCAGTCCGTACTGGTTGTTTCAAGCCGCGCGCACCGCCCAGGGCATCAATACTTTCGACAAAGCCCTGGAACTGCTGGAGTGGATCAACGAGGATTATCCGGATAGTGAATTTAGCCCCCACGCCTTGTTTTTACGGGCCTTTATTCACGACCAAGATCAGGAGGATTACGAGCGGGCTAAAGCCTTGTACGAAGCTTTTCTGGAGCGTTACCCGGAAAATGAGCTGGCCAAAGATGCGCGCTTTTCTCTGGAGCATTTGGGGAAAACGGATGAGGATATTGTGCGCTCGTTTGAAAAGGGGACGAGGTAGATGGCGCCTTATGTCGTGATGTCAGCATAGCGGCCCTTTTGGGCCAAATGTGAATAGCCCCGCATAAAAGGTGGGGGTTCGATTCGACTTACTAACTACCAAATGACCACCACTTATCGCCAAAGCGGGGATTTTAGTAGATTTGATTTTCAGAATTGCTGATTCTACCGCAAATTGACCGGAATAAAAATCAAAACACATGCTGCGTCGGGTCAAAAACTGGTTGGGTATCGAAGGCGTCAAGCTGGAGCTGGAGCTGCCGGAGAAGGTGGCGTCGGAAGAAGGACAAATAGAGGGTAAAATCCGCTTTTACTCCATGCAACCTCAGACGGTGACGTTGATCAAAGTCTTTCTCACAGAGCGCTATACGCGCGGGCGGCGCAAGGAAAAGCGCATCGACGAGTACTGCCTCGGCCAAATGGATCTGGTGCAGCCGATCGATATTCCGGCCAACGAACCGGTGGAGGTGGAATTTACCTTGCCCTTCGAAATGTTACAGTCGGAAATGGATGAATTTGAACAGCGTAACGTACTCACCAAAGGGCTGGCGCGCGCCGCTAAATATCTGTATAGTGCTAAGTCCAACTACTTTGTAGAGGCCGAAGCCAAGGTCAAAGGCACCGGCCTCAATCCCTTCGATAAGCGGGAAATTCAGATTAATTGATTCGGCCTACCCTCACACCATCCGCTTATGCCAACTCTTCCCCAACGGCTTTACAAAAGTCGCGTCAAACTGCGCTTTATTTTCCACCAGCGTATCAAAGACCGGCGTATCGTCATTGATTTCGCCCCGCCGGTATAGTTCCTGGAAGGCATTCCGGTCTACCGACCGGACTTCTTCCCCCTCGAGATAAGAAAAGACCATCCGATCAAAAAGATCCACTTCGTAACGTTGCTGCAGCGATTTGAGGAAGTAAACCGACTTATCGATAGAACAACCGCTCGCCTCGGCTTGGCTTTCGTCGACCATCAACACGATAAACCGGTTGTGGTAAACCTCCCCGTAGGCCTTTAACGCCCGGTTGTGGCTGATCCAGCTTTGCACAAATTGCCGGACTTCTTCGCGAATGGCGGGCAAGTCGGCATCCCGGAACGGCCGGTTGCTTTGGTAGATCCAGACCCGGGTGGTGCCGGGCAGCACATCGGTGGTGGTGACGACGCTCATAGTGAGAAGGATTGTTTTAAGGATGAACGATGGCGTTATGAAAATGGTTGTCCGGGGAAGTGGGAAAGCTTTCAAGCCCACCCCTCATCCATTGTTGGATTCGAGATTATCGACAATCAACTCCGTCAGGTCGTAGACCATCACTTCCTCCTGCTTGTCCTGCGCTTTGACGCCATCCTGCATCATCGTCAGGCAGAAGGGGCAGTTGGCGGCGATGATCTTGGCGTCGGTGTCGAGGGCTTCCTCGATGCGCTCTACGTTGACGCGCTTGTCGCCCGGCTCGTCCTCCTTCCACATCTGGGCGCCGCCGGCGCCGCAGCACAAGCCTTTGGAGCGGCAGCGCTTCATCTCCACCAACTCGTTGTCGAGCTCCTCCAGCACGCGGCGGGGCGCTTCGTACACGCCGTTGTGGCGACCGAGGTAGCAGGAGTCGTGGTAGGTGATGCGTTTGCCCTCGAAGGCGCCGCCTTCTTTGAGTTTGAGCTTGCCCTCGTCGATGAGTTGTTGGAGAAACTGGGTGTGGTGGATGACGTCGTAGTGCCCCCCCAAGTCGGGGTATTCGTTCTTGAGCGTATTGAAGCAGTGCGGGCAGGTGGTGACGATCTTTTTGACGTTGTACATATTCAACGTCTGCACGTTCTGCAGCGCCTGCATCTGAAAGACGAACTCGTTGCCTGCTCTGCGGGCCGGATCGCCGGTGCAGCTTTCTTCTTTGCCGAGGATGGCGAAATCCACCCCCGCGTGGTTCAGGATCTTGCAGAAGGCGACGGTCACTTTCTGCGCGCGGCTGTCGAAGCTGCCCGCGCAGCCCACCCAAAATAAGATTTCCGGTTCTTTACCTGCTTCGGCCATTTCGGCCATGGTGCGTATTTTCAATTTAGACATTCGTTTGTTTCGCTTTTAGGTCTTTTAATTGTTGCTGGATTTGCCCGGTTTTGTGCGTCAAACCCATTTGTTCGTAAATGGCCAGGGCCTGCCAGTAGTGACGCCCGGCGGTCTCGTATTGGCTTTGTTGTTCGTATACAGCGGCCAGATGCGCCAAATCCTTTGCTTCCCCTTGATGGTTTCCGATCCGTCGGTCAATCTCCAGGGCGGCTTGGTGGTATCGAAGGGCCTCGGCCAGTTCGCCTCGATCGGAGTAGATCCCGCCGATGTGGCCCAAAGCAATTCCCTGGTATCCTTGGTGGTTTAATTTTTTAGCCAGATACAAAGCCTCCTGGAAATACGGCAGCGCTTCTCCACTTTGCGAAATTTCCAGGGCGGTCACCCCCAGCGCGTGCGCTCTTTTCATAATGCTTTCACGGGATCGCCGCCAGAGCCATTTCCACTTTTCGGCGCGGTAGGCCTGGAGGGCTTCCTCGTAATCCAAAACTTCCGCGGGTTTTTCCGCCACCGGCTCAAAATGGGGC
>CAYWHT010000303.1:5242-5775 GCA_964458135.1 uncultured Saprospiraceae bacterium
GAGATCAGATCGTAGGCTTGCCGGTGGATGGCGTCAAAAAGGCGCTCCTCCACGAGGATGATCACGTTGAGGTCATTCCGCACAACGACGTCGCGGTAAAAGATGAGCTGGGCGGCAAGCGCGTCGGGTGTCATGGCCGCAGATCGGTAGAGCGTCAGTAGCAACGTATCGCTCGCGGGTTCGTAAAAAGCGCGGTGGAATGCGTCGGCGGAGGCCGGATGATCCACTACCTGCAGGTGGGGGATCTGGGTTTCCAGATCCGCCTGGATGGCCCGTCCCAGAGCTTCGGAATCACAACCCAGCAACGCCAGATAGGGCGCCCCTTGCGAGAGCAGCTTCAAGCTTTCGCGGAAGGCCTTGTACTCCAGGGCGTCGCGGTTGGATAGTAATTCCGTGGGTGCGGTCATAGTTAGGTTTTTTCGGTTGCTTCCTTTTGCTGCCGCTCCGCGTAGATGCGCACGGTGTCTTTGATCAAAGGATTTATAGTCTAACAACGCAAGATTTGTGAATTCTGACTTGCTCTTTTTAGCTTC
>CAYWHT010000304.1:0-5725 GCA_964458135.1 uncultured Saprospiraceae bacterium
GCGATGCTGTGGTCGTCGTTGAACGATGAAATGAAGAGGCCTCCCGTCCGTCGGGCCATGAAATCCTTGTCCATCCTGCTCGATCCAGATCCCCCCTCCTTCCGTGAACCGCCGCGCCATGTCTCACTCCAACTCGTACTCCCGAATCTTGCTGAGGAGCACCGGGCGGCTGATCTCCAGGAAGTCACGAGCATTGGCGGGCGTATCGAGGGGCAAATAACTGACGTAATCAGCCAGTGGATAGGCCTGGCGAATCTCATAACCGGAGGGCGAGAAAAAAGTCAGCAAAATGCCGTGCCCGGGTAGGCGCGACTTGAGGCGCTCGATAACTGGCCGTCCTTGTTCGAATTCACCCAGGGAGGCGCAGTGTATCCAGATCAAGGGCCTATTGACCGGCTGCAGGGCCGTGCGCATTCGTTGCCGCCACCGCCGCCGGCCGGCCAGCCACTTGCGGGCCTTCGCGTCCCGTAATGCGGCGAGGCGAATCGCCAGATAATAAAGGTGAATCCCCGCCCAGTAAATCAATCGCATAATCGGCAAGCGCTTAGTAATAGATGTTTTCGCCGGCGCCCAGGTAAAAAGGCAGTATCCAGGTAGCCCGCAACCCAAATACCAGATCGAGCCGCAAGGCATCCTCTCGCCGCCGGGTGTCGAAATTAAGGTCTCGCCGGTTGCGGGTAAAGGCCTGGAAACACTCCAGCCCGAAGCTAAAATTGACCCGGCCATCCTTACGAAGCAATTGGTAGCCGAGGTACTGATGCAGGGCCGGGCCGTTGCTCAGGCGATCGTACCCTTTCTTCTTTTCATCGGAAAGCTGGGGCACGCTGCGGCCCGGATCGTCCTGAATGCGGATTTGGTGTTGCAGTAACCCGCCGCCTAAAGCCAGTCGCAGCCCGGAACGGGGATTGGCCTCCGAGAGGGAGATCAATTTACCGGCGATCAACCCCAAATAAAAGCCCCGCTGCCGCAGCTGAATGTCCGCTACCCGCTGGTCGTTGCCGTAGATCAAGCCTTCGGGCGTGCGCAGCGGCGCCAAAACATCCTGACGAACCTCATTGCCGAAGAGGAACTGACCTTCGAGACCCAAACTCCAATTGGAGTCGGCCGTGAGAAAGTCTACCCCCAACCCAAGGCTGAAATGCCGCCCGAAACGCTGCGAAAGATCACCGCCCGGAAGTTGCAGCCCATAGCTGAAACGCGCCAACAGGGCGTTCCCCTCGTTGCGAACGCTCTCCTGGCTGCGGGCTAAAACGGCGGTGGCCAATAAACCGATGGTGAAAATCAACCGGCTGCTCATGTTGTGATTTGATAGTACTGGGTCAATAACCACTTGCGATCGGTCAGTAGAGCGGTCGAGCGGATATCTTCCTCCAAAGTTGCCATTCTTTTTGGTTTTCGGCGAACGAGTTGGAAGAGAAACTCGCAAAAATTTAGGTAAGTGCGTTTCAAATCGGCAGATAATTGTCGGTTCCGCTTTAGAAAAATGGTAAAAGACGCTATGAGCGAGAGCAGAGCCTCAGTCTCTTCCGATTCGTAATAAATCTTGGCCAGCAGGACCCGCCCGCCCAGGTAATAATTCAGGTCGGAATGGGCGACCTGGCTGAGCTCCCTTTGGGCCCGGTCGAATTGATGGGTGTAGTAGTACAATTCGGCCCGGTTGTAGTGCAAGGCGTTGGCCTGAAAGTGATCGGGCAGGGCCGTAGCGTAGCGGTCCATAAAATCTTCAATCCAACGAAAAGGCTTAAGCGAGAGCGCCAACTTGACGACATTGGTGAACGTCCAGGGCGAAAGCTTGCCCGAGCCATCGAAGAGGATCCGGTTTTCGATGCCCGCCACGTATAATTCCAGCGCGTGTTGGGCGAATTCCGACTGCCCCTGCCGGATTTTGCGAGCGCAGTAGTTGATGGCGAAAAGGTAAATACTTTGCAACTCTTCGGCCGGCAGACGGTGGGTAAATGAGGGCAATTGCTCTTGGAGGAAGTTAAAATAGGCCGGATCCGCTTCTTCGATCAACGCCTGCAATATGAGATCGTAGAGCCGGATCAGAGGCTCGCCGAAATGATCCTGCTGTTGCAGGTGATTTTTCCAGGCTTCGGAAATACCGGACCGGAAATCGGCATCAAAGATGGCCTGGCGGTCGAGCATGGAACAAACAAAGCGCAGCTTCTGAAGGTAATAATAGCGATCGAGCGCATCACTGGCCTCTTGAATGCTATAGTCGGGTTGGCGCCGGCGTTGTCGCTGGTAGTGTTGGTCGTGGATTTCGCCCCAGCGTTGTCGCCAATGGAAAAAATGAGCATTGCGAGGCCGGTTTTCGTCGATGACTTTGGCCACCTTTTTATCGACCTGTTGGAAGGCCTTTTGCAACCCCCGGTCGGAGGTGGCTTCCAGCAGCTCCAGGAGATAATCCGGCTCCCTTTCTTTTCGCCTTTCCAGCACCCAAAATTGCTCCACCAGCCGGCACAGGTCGCTCATCAGATAACGCAGCGCCTTGTCCTGATAAGCTTGGTTCGGAAATAGTTGATCGTGGGCCCATCTTTTGGTGATCTTCGCCGCATCAAAATCGGGATGGTACGGCCGTAAGAGTTGAAGCAGCCGCAGGCAATCCGGATTTTCATTGTAATACGGAGAAGCTGCGAATTTTTCCAGGACGGTCCATTCCCGTGCCGAACAGGCCTTCAGGTATTGCAATAACTTAGAACCGATCATTTGGCAAATTAATTAATTACATAAAAATAATCATAAATTATTGATTAGAAAAGCCCGTTAATAATGGGTTTTATGCCGATTGGGGTGGCGTAAGGAAGTCTGAGTAAAAAACACATACCTGACAATCTAAGAAATATGTAGTTGTTTTCCCTCCCCAACGGATTTATGTTTGCAGTGTCAATGGCTGATCAAACACTATCCGCATGATGAAAAACATAAGTATCCAGTTTCTTTTACTGTTTGTAAGTGCTTTTGGGCCTTCCCTGCAAGCGCAGTCTATCTGGCCAGGGGATGTCAATAACAATGGAGTGGTCAACGGCGCCGACCTACTTTTTCTGGGTTTGGCCTTCGGCGCCGAGGGGCCCGCTCGCCCCGGCGCTACGACCGATTTTGTTCCCCAGGACCCAGGGCCACCCTGGAGTCAGGACTTTCCCAATGGTCTCAACTATGCCTTCGCCGACGCTAACGGCGACGGCGTCGTGGATGACGACGACCTGGAAGACGGCATTGAGGACAACTTCGGGCAACGGCAGGGCGGAGCTATTACGCCCGACGGATACGCTAGGGCTACGGCCGGCCAGGGCCCGCGTATCCGGTTGCGGCCCGACCAGGAAATCGTCGGCGAAGGCGCCACCGTCAATATCGATTTGATCTTAGGCGAGTCGGACTTTCCGGTCAGCAATTTTTACGGCATGGCGCTGAAAATGAGCTACGATCCCGAATTATTGGAGAATGACGAGGAACTGGAATACGACGAGTTAGAAAGCTCCTGGATCGCCGCCGATGATTCCCAACTGGAAGACCTGTTCATTGCCAACGGGGCCACTGGCCGGGCCGAGTGGGCCGTAACCCGCAATGACCAGAATACGGTAGGACCGGGCGCCGGAAAAATCGGCAGCTTTTCCATCGTCGTGGAAGATATCATCGTAGGCCTGCGCATCGACACCTTCCGCTTGCAAATCGATAGCGTACTGCTCATCGATCAGGATTTGCGGGTGCATCCGGTAGTGCCCGACACGGCCGAAATCATTATTGCCAAGGACCCGGATACGGTGACCAGCACTGCGCAGCCTGTTGCTGCAAGGCCCCGGCTGCTAGTGTATCCCAACCCGGTGACTAACCGGCGGTTCACACTCAAATCCGAGCCGCCGCTGCGCGATTGGGGCCTGTTCAACGCCGTAGGACAGCCCGTGGGATTGCGCCTGCAGGCCCGTAATGGCAACCGCTATCAATTTAGCATTCCGGCCCGCTTACCGAAAGGAGTGTACTATCTGCGCGCTTACGCTAATCATCTGACCTTTTACCAAAAAATAATTATTCATGATTACTAAATTATCCTATCAAGCTATGAAAAGTGTATTTGGATTTTTGTTATTGTTCGCTATTGCGCTGATGTTCCATGCGTGCGAGTCCGGGGTTATTCCCGAACCGCTTACCGAAGACGCCGAACTGCAGACCGGCGAATACCTGCTTTCTCCCTGCCTGGACGGTGAGTCCATCCCGGCCGATCGCGTTCCCGAAAACGCCTGGGAGTACGTACGGGAACAGTACCCGGAATTTGAAATTGAGGAAATCGAACGCTTCGTATTGGAAGACGGCCGCATTTACTTCGGTTTGGAAATCGAAATTGAAGATGATGCGGATTGGGAACTTCTCTTCGATGAAAACGGCAATTTCCTGGCCGGCAATGATGATGATTATGAAGATGACCTTAGTTTGAGCGAATTACCGGAAGCTGTAAAAGCTTACCTGGAAACCAATTTCCCGGATGCGCAAATCCAGGAACTAGAGCGCGAAAAAGAATACGGCGCGACCTTTATCGAAATCGAGCTGTCCGGCGGCCTAGAACTGTATTTTACCATCGAAGGCGACTTCATCTGTAGCGATATGAAGAATGATGATGATGATGACGGCTACGATGACGACGGCCGTGACGATGACGAGGGCGAGGATGACGACGACGGTTACGACGATGACGAGGGTGAGGATGACGATGATGGTTACGACGATGACGATGATGGTTACGACGATGACGATGGTTACGACGATGACGATGGTTACGACGATGACGACGGTTACGACGATGACGATGGTTACGACGATGATGCGCAGGGCGATCTACCCGAGAGGGCGGCACGCTACATTGCCGACAATTACCCGGGTTATGAGATCGAAGAAGTGGAATTCGAAGACTACTGCGATGATCAACGGGCTATCGAAGTGGAAATCGAGAAAAACGACAGGGAAGAACTGGAACTGTACTTTGATTTGGATGGCGGTTTCCTCTTCGAAAGCCGGGAGATAGATTCCGACGACTTACCCGCAGCCGTCCTGCAAAGTTTGAACGCGAATTACCCCGGATACGAAATCGAAGATGATGATCTGGAGGAATGGAGACTCGCGGATGGCCGTGTCTGGTATTATCTGGAATTAGAATTTGATGATGACGATGATGATCTGGAAGTGGTGATTGCGGCGGATGGAAGCATTGTTTGTGTGGACGATTAGTAGTGAATGGCGCCTGCCTGCCCTCCGGGAGGCGGGCCGGCCGCTTCGAGTTACACACCTCTTTTTAGGCAGCCTGAAGGGCTGCCCATAACTAAGCCCTGGGCATCGCCCAGGGTGAAAAATGATCGTTTTGATTGTCCTATCTTTCCAGCGAAGTGGGCCCTGGCGGGGCAAAACATGAGTAGCCCCGGGCTAGCCCGGGGTTTTCGGTTGATCCACAATTCGACTACTAAAACCCTGCAATCTCCAAATCCGGAAAAAACGTCCCCCAGGCAAACCAATAGCCGATATAAGCTTGGGGGGCGTTGAGTTTTTGCCCTTGCCGGGGGCCGGCTACGGCCTCTCCAAATACGTTCCATTTATTGCCTTCCTGATCTTGCATGATTACCGCTCCTTCGCCGGTTACGGGTTGGAAGTCGAGCAAAACGCCATCCAGCATGCGGCGGCGAAAGGCGAGGAGAAAGTTTTGCTCCTGGCTGCCGACGATGACCAGGTCCTGTTCCTGAAA
>CAYWHT010000305.1:0-5722 GCA_964458135.1 uncultured Saprospiraceae bacterium
CGCGGAAGCCTTCCGGCGCGGCGAGTTGGTATTGTTCCGTCAGTTGTATTGAGCGGCCACTATCCAGCGGTTGGCTTTCCATGGGGCGGACGATCTTCATCTCGATTTCCCGCGTCGTCCAGTCGGGTGGGGCGGGATGGGTGCGGGAGCTGCGCCCGGCTCGTTTGGCCACGTAGTGTTCGGGGACGTCCAGCTCCAAACCCTCCTGGTTATAAAAATCCGTACTGAGATCCGCCTCCGTGCTGATTAGCAGCTTGATGTATTCGGTGATTTCGGTGATGCGCCAGAGATGGTAACGCTCGTCCATCTGCAGGGGAATCGTGCGGTAGCGGATGCCTTCAAAAAAATCGATCATCCAGACGGAAGCGCCGGGCTCCAATTTTTCCTTCTGCAGGAAGCGGTTGCTGACGGCGGCATTGGCTTCGAGAAACAGCCCGCTGATGTAGAAGGTGCGCTCGCTGGTGTTGGTAATTTTGAGCTGAAAGCCGGGGCATTGCCATTGCCCGTTGACCTTTTCGTAGCGAAATACGGCCGGCTCGTTCCAGTCTACCGTTTCCTTCGGAGCGTTATCCAATTCGTTGCCGGCTTCGGTGATGCGGTAGAGGTCGATTTGCAGTGCATCGCGGGCAATGCTGGTATGCGGATTGGACAACTCCAACAAGCGGCGCCAGCGGGCGATGCTGACGGCGTCGGTGAGGAAGATGCGGCCGCTTTCCGGATCGAATCCTTCCACCCGTCGAAATAAGGGGCGTTCTTCTGCCGGCAGGGTGAGCTGCAGGCTGTTTTGGGGGGTTTGTATCCAGTATTCGGCCTTTTTGACGTCTTCGACGAGGCGGAGAAAAGTGCGGTATTCCCGGTCGATGAGGTCAGCAATGAGGGGCCGGGCTTTGCAATCGGGTGCTATCCAGAGTTGCAGAGGCCTAAAGGCCAGGTCTTCAATGGAGGCCCGGTAGGCTTGTCCGGTATCCCGGCCCTTCATATCCAGGATTTGGGCGTAGTTTTGGTAGACCTGCCCGATCCGTACGGTTTTCCCGTCTATATCCAGCCGCAGTTGGCCGCCCGCCTGGGGTATTCCTTGCAGTAGCCCGGCGTTGAGGCGCCAATGGTCCCGGTAGTAGTCGATGGTGTAGTAGTTGGCGAGTTGGGGAGCGATGCCGCTGAGAAAGGTAGCGCGTTTATCGTCGGGGCGGGGGGCGTAGATTTCGGGGGTTTGCCGGGGTATCCGGTTGGCGATGCGCAGGCCTACCGTTTGGAGGAGCTCGGCGTAAGATACCTGGCCGCCCCGCTGTTCGAGCGCTTCGATGAGGTGGTAGGTGAAAGCGCCGCGGGTGACGCCGTCGATGGGGAGCTCTTTGGCGGTTTCGTCGTTCCGGGCGGCCGCGAGTTGCACGTGCCGGCCGTGGGGCGGAGTCACTTCCAGCCGCCCCTCATGTTCGTTATGGTGGTAAGCCTCAAAACCCAGGTATTGTTGCAGCAGGGTAGGGGTGTGGCTAGGCTCGGCCATACGTGGGCGAGCGTTGACCATGCGGGTATTGGAGCCGGCGTGGCAGCAGTCGAAGATCATCAAAAAATGGACCTCCTTGCCTTGGGTGACCTTCCAGCTCAGATAGGAGAGTTCCTTATCCATCAGATCGCGCCCGCCCTGGAGCCGGCTGTCGTGGCAAACGATCGATTCGTTCATTTTATCGCGATCGATATGCCAGAATTCGGCGGGCGCGGGCGCGCGGGAGCCGTGCCCGCTAAAGTAGAAAAGGCAGACGTCGCCATCGCGGGCGGCCTGAAAGTGGTCGAAGGCGTTGATGACCGCCTCGCGGCTCGCTTCCCCGTTGGTTAGGGTACGGGGAGGAATAAAGTCGATATCTGCCCGGTCTTGGTAATGGCGTTCGAGATACTCCCGGAAGGCGTTGCGGTCTTGCACACAACCTTCCAGGCGGTGATGATCAATGGGGTACTCGTCAATTCCCACGAGCAGGGTAAAAAGTTGGCGTTTCGTTTCCATAGGGTTCGGGTCGAAGGATTAGGTAGCTCAGGTAATCATTTTGGGATTGAACTGAAAGGAGTTGCGCTGATCGGAGATGATGCCGTTTTGCACGTAGCGGCGCGTAGTTTGGGCCCGCCGGTCGGCGTCCGCCATGGGAGCGGCGGAACCGGTGCTGAGGGTCTTGCGGATGTCGATATAGGCCTCCAGCACCTGCCTTTCTTCCGTGGTGCTCCAGAAGGTGGGGTTTTGCAGGCCGGTGCGTTGCATGGCGCGCTCTACGCTCGGCTGCACGTAGGCCGGCCGGTTGACGTGGTGATCGAGGATGAGGGCCACTCCGTATTCGGAGGTAATGATTTCCGAGAGAGTAAAGCCGTTGATCGACTGAGTGGGATCCCAGTAAAAGGTATTTAAGCGGGTGACGGCGTGTTCGATTTCCACGGATTGGACCTGGTCGTCTTGTCCGGCCAGCCAGAAATAAAAAGCCCATTCCGGGGCGCGGAATTGTGCTTTATCTGTTTCTTGCCGCAACGTCTTGCCGTTGAGGGTGAGGAAGCCGCTGCGGTGATCCGTTTGCGGCGATACGCCGATGCCGTAGACCCCGAAATATTTTTGAAAGTCGTTGGGAAAGAAGTCTCTGACCTTCTTCAGCAGCGCCGCCAGTTCGCCCTCCCCATTGCCCGGGCCGATTGTCCATTGGTAGATGCCGAAGCTGAAGATGCCGCGGTCGTGGGAGTTGATGGCGTCCAGTTTACCTTCGTTATCGGAGACGGACTTCATCACGTTGATGGCCGATTTGGTGAGCCCCAGGGATTCGATCAGGTTTTCGTTTTTTCGGATGGCCTCGTCGATCGTACGCTTACCCCAGTAGGCGAAGCCCGGCCCGCGCTTGAGGAGCTCCACGCGCTCTTGACCATTGGATACCGCCACCCGGTCGCCCAGGTCGTTGATCTGTAGTTGCTGGGGTTGGGGTTGTGGTTCGGGTTCGGGCTGCTGACCACCGCCGTCGGCGCCGCCCTGATCGCCATCCTGATCTTTGCGAAGCATTTGGTTGAGCAGGTAAGGCGTCATGACCATGCCGTCGGAACGAACGCCCTGACTTTGCGCGAAGGCGCGTACCGCCTTGATGACATTCTCCCCGTAGTAGCCGTCGGCGCCGTAGATTTCCCACATCAATTGCCGGGAATATCCCAACTCATGAAGGAGGTTTTGCAATTCCGGAACGTAATGGTTGAAGGCGCCGGCGCGCAGATATATATCGACCGTATTGGATTGAAGCAACTGCTTCAACAGTTGGGTGGAAGCCATGTATCTTGTGTTTTTATAGTCCGCCAATCCAAAGTTGGTAAATGCTGACTTGGCAGACTATAGTTTTACGATTCTTGTAGGGGTTGTGTTGGGAGCAGCCAGGGAGATGGTTACTTTAAGAGCTTGCTTGGATTTCACCCTTCGGGCTGCTCTTGCCAAATTTTGCACTGCACTTCGTTGCTCTTCGGTCGCGTAGCTTAGACTATGCTCCCTTATCGCGCCTCGTTCAGCACAAAATTTGGCGGCCTTCGCACCAAAAGCGAAATCCAAACAAGCTCTAAAATTTCCATCATCTGCCGCAATGGGTTGAAAGATAGATAAAATTCAGCATTTACGCACGTTTGAGTGGGATCACTCCCAATCTTAAAACGATTAAATTTAAATAACGGGCATATATCTTCTAAAGTGCGTACTTTTGAGCTCGTCCCTCACCAAATCCAAACCTATTTTATGGCGAGCAATTATCTTTTTCGCGGTGGCCACCGCATTGAATTGGAAAAAGAGGCCGAGTTTTTCACCACTATCATTTCGGAGAAAAGCCAGGTGCGTGAAATCGCCCGCATGCAAGGGGTGCATGAGATGCGGCGGGTTTTTGACAGGGTGTATAAGATCCGCACCCGGGATTATGAGCGCGACGACTTAATGGACCAACTGCGGCGGTCGGACCGCCTGCAAAATATTTGTCACCACGCCTACCGGCCCAAAGGCGACCCCGGCACCCGGTATTATCTAACCGATAAGTTGGTGCTGCAATTTTCCGAAGAGGTGACCGATGGCCATGTAGAAGAGGTCTTGCGGGCGCACGGCTTGCGTTACCTGCGGCAATATCCGCGCGAACAACGCACTTTTCTGGTGCAGGTGACCGCTACGGCCGGAAAAAATCCGGTCAAAGTGTGCGCCGACCTGAATGAACGCGCGGGCGTACAGTTCGCGGAGCCCAATCTCGTCAATCGTTTTCAGCACTTTTATGAGCCGCGCGACAATTACTTCCGCAATCAGTGGCACCTTCACAGTGAAGGGGGCGTTGAACTGCTGGAGGCCGCCGACGTGGATGCGCCCGCCGCCTGGGATACGACGCGTGGAAGCCGCCAGGTGGTAGTCGCCATTATCGATGACGGATTCGATCTCCAGCATCCGGATCTGCGCGGTGATGGAAAGGTCGTCTTTCCCAAAGATTACGTGGATAGCGACCGGGAACCGCTGCCCACCCGGGAACGTGGCGACTTCCACGGCACGCCCGTGGCGGGGGTGGCCATTGGAGAAGAAAATGGCGAGGGCATCGTCGGTATTGCGCCGGGTGCGGCTTTTCTGCCCATTCGTTTTGATCTGGCGGCCGATGACAATCAACTCTTCGAAATCTTTGAATACGCCGGGGAGCGCGCCGATATCATTTCCAATAGTTGGGGTCCCGTGCCGGTTTACGCTCCGCTGTCTTCTTTGTTGCATAACCAGCTTAGCCGCCTGGCGGAATCCGGTGGGCGGCGCGGCAAAGGCTGCCTTATTCTTTTCGCCTCGGGCAATTACAACGCTCCGGTGCGCGATATGGAAAACGAGCGTTTCACCTGGCGCCATCCCCGACAGGGTTTGCGCGAAACCCGCGGCCCCATACTCAACGGCCACGCCGCCCATCCCGGGGTCATGGCCATTGCGGCTTCCACCAGCCAGAACCGCAAGTCCGCCTACAGTAATTGGGGTAAAGAGATTTCGGTGAGCGCGCCCAGCGATAATTGGCATCCCCTCCAACCCCAGGAACGCTTGCCGGGGCGCGGCATCCTCACTACCGACAACGAGCAGAGGGGGCTCGGATTTACTGCGGGGAGCCGCTACACAAGCGACTTCGGCGGCACTTCGAGCGCCACGCCCCTCGCAGCCGGCGTTGCTGCTCTCGTCATTTCCGCCAATTCCGAGCTTTCCGCCCAAGCCGTGCGGGAGGTACTTGAACAAACCACCGACAAGATAACCGACGATCAGCCCGATCCGGTGCTCCACCTCCGCAAAGGCAATTACGACGCCAACGGGCGGAGCGAGTGGTTTGGCTACGGCAAAATCAACGCCGCCAAAGCCGTACAGCGCGCCACGGAACTGTTGGGGCCGCCGGCGCCGCAGCCTGAACCGGAACCCGAGCCGGCGCCCACGGAAAGCATCCATATCATTGCCGCCCTGGTCAACGCCGAAGGCTTTGAACTCGGCGCCGAAAAGATTCTCCTGCTCAACGTGTCCGACCAGGCCGTCAACCTGGAGAACTGGTGGATCGAGGACGGTCGCGGCCGGGTGGACACCATCGGCCCCGTGCAACTCGACGCCCACCAAATGCTCCCGCTTACCGTCTTCAACGCCCGCTTGACCAATAGCGGCGCAACCATCAGCCTGAAAGACCCGCGCGGCGTTCTGATCGATAAGGCGGAGTATGGCGCGGAGGAAGGAAAGAACGAAGGG
>CAYWHT010000306.1:0-5713 GCA_964458135.1 uncultured Saprospiraceae bacterium
GGCCCGGGTTAGGCAGAAAGCGCTGGAAAAGCCGGCGAATGCCCGGGAAGGCATGGTTGGGGTGGGAGGGGGGGAGCGCAGCTCGGAGCAAGAAAATTGTTATGACGATGAAAAGCCGGTGATGGAGGTGCGCGTGGACGGCTTTTGGATGAGCAAGTATGACGGCGCCAACCGGCAATGATCATAAACTAAGCCGTTCGAAAATTGGAGGTCTGAATGGTTTCGGTCACTTCTAAACAGGTTTCGTAGGTATTATCGCTAACCTGGGTGGTAGATATTTCCAGACCGGCGGAGAAGGTGGTAGAGAATTCAAAATCGGTAGTCACAATAAAGCCGGCGGGATAGGATGTATAGTCTGACAACCCAAAATTTGTGAATTCTGACTTGCTCTTTTTAGCTTCGCTGATCGTCGCTTCGCTCCTCGGAGTTCCGCCTTGCTGCGTTGGAAAGCCTCGACAGAACTTAGGCTATGCCTACGTTTTCCGCCTTGCCAGCCGAAAAAATAGCGGCGTCATATTTTCACAAATCCTGAGTTGTCAGACTATAAACTAGTGAAAACTAATTCGGCTCTCCGTGGAGAATTTTTTCTCTCCGTGGCGTTTTCCATTTTTTAAACTTTTCCACCAAACAAACTGTACATTAGGCTGAACCGAGGAAGAATCGACAACCGCCATGGCCAGTTATAAGATCAAAGAACTGTTTTACACCCTGCAGGGCGAGGGGGCGCAATCGGGACGGCCGTCGGTATTCTGCCGTTTTTCCGGTTGTAATCTATGGACGGGGCGGGAGCGGGATCGCCACAAGGCCATCTGCCAGTTTTGCGACACGGACTTCTGGGGTACGGATGGCGTAAACGGCGGGCGCTACCCCACCCCCGAAGCGCTAGCCGATAGGGTGGCCGGCCTGTGGCCGGAAGAAGCGCCCCGTAGCCTTCCCTACGTGGTCTGTACGGGTGGGGAGCCCCTCCTCCAACTCGACGCCCCCCTCATCGAGGCTTTTCACCGCCGCGGTTTTGAAGTAGCCGTGGAGACCAACGGCACGAAACCCGCCCCCGATGGCTTAGACTGGATCTGCGTGAGCCCCAAAGCGGGCGCCGAGCTCGTCCTCCACCACGGCAACGAGCTCAAACTCGTCTACCCTCAGGCCGGCGCCGAACCCGAACGCTACCAACAACTCGATTTCGATCACTTCTTCCTCCAACCCATGGACGGGCCGGAAGTCGAAGCCAATACCCAGGCTGCCCTAAAATATTGCCTGGAGCACCCGCAGTGGCGGTTGAGTTTGCAGACGCATAAGGTGGTTGGCATAGATTAATCCGGATTATGCATGGGTGCTTCGTCATGAGAAGCCATGCTTGATCCGGGTTAAGGCACTGCCCGCAGTCGTGAGCCCCGCTGCAACCGGGCAAGAAGCAGTGAAATCGAGAAATTTCCCATAAATCAAGCATAAGCCCGCGCAAGATGTCCAAGCTCCTCCTTACCGGCCTATCCGGCTTCCTTGGCTACTACCTCGCCCATCACCCCCAAACTACCTGGACCCTCATGGGTCAATACCGTCGCCACCGGCCGGCGGGCGGGCGCATGCCCCTGATGCAAGCCAACCTCATCGATCCCGCCCAGTTGGAGCACCTGCTGCGCGAGCTGCGCCCCGAGGCGGTGATCCACCTGGCCGCCGCGGCCAATCCCAATTGGTGCGAGCAGCACCCACAAGAAAGTTACCAGATCAACGTGGCGGCTACCGCGCAACTGGCCGAATACTGCAGAAAACAAAGCATCCGATTGATCTTCCCTTCTACCGACCTGGTGTTTGACGGCCATCGTGCGCCTTACGGCGAAAGGGCCGAGCCGCACCCGATAAATCTCTACGGAAAGCAAAAACGAGAGGCGGAATTGAAATTGGCCCACCATTGTCCGGAGGCGATCATCGCCCGCTTGCCCCTGATGTACGGATGGCCCGCCTGGGGCAGTAATTTTTTACCCAATTGGGTGGATGCGTTGCGGCAAGGCGAAACCGTTCCCGCCTTTACCGACGAATACCGTACGCCCATTAGTGGGGCAGATGCTGCGGCAGGCCTGTTGCTTTTACTGGAGAAGGGACAGGCCGGAATTTATCACCTGGGAGGGCCCCGTCGTTTATCGCGTTACGAACTGGCGCTTGATATGGCGAAAGCTTTTGGATTATCTCCGGATCAGATCATACCGTCCAAACAACTGGACGTAAGCATGCCGGCCGCCCGGCCGGCGGATGTGAGTTTAGTTAGCACAAAATCCGAAAAACTAGGGTTTCAACCCCTTGCGCCCACAGAAGGTCTTAAAGCATTATTTCGGTAATTTTCGCAATCTTTGCCATATTACCTTTCTTCCTCCACCTTGCAATAGGCCATCAACGCCCGATATAACCGACTTGCCCGCAACAATTCCGGATTTCCCAAAATCACAAGCTGCTCCCGCGCCCGCGTTAAAGCCACGTTGAGTTTGCGGTCAACGCCTTCCTCGGAGGGGGAAGACAGCGTGTAAATCTGCGCCATGCTATTGGTGCACAGCGAAATCAGAATCACATCGCGCGCCCCTCCCTGGTAACGCTCAACGGTATCGATGGTGATGCCGCCGGAGTCCAGTTCCCGCTCCGCGAGGATGCTTCGTATTTGAGCGATTTGCGCCCGGTAAGGCGTGATGATGCCGACGCTGGTAGCCGACCACGATCTTCCGGTTTGCCGGTAGAGTTCCCGGAAGTGGATGACCAGGTCGACGACCTTCTCCGCCTCGTGCCGGTTGGTCTTGAGCGTAGCCCCGCCTTCATCCGGGGGCGTGGGTAGAAAGGCCACCCGCTGCCGGCAAAGTTGTTGCAGGAAAGAAGGTGGCGTTTGTTCGGCCGCGAAAGACAAAGCCTGAATCTGCCGTTGGTGGAAGGGCAGCTCTTCGGGTAGAATTTTCAGGCTGCCATCGTAAAAATGTTGGTTGGGAAATTGCATGATCTCGCGGTGCATGCGCCCCTGGTGACTAAGTTGGGCGTAGGCCCAGCTCCACCCCTGCTGTTGGCAGCGTTTGAACAGGCGCTCAAACAGGGAGTTGCGCAAATTATTTAAGCCGAGCGATCGCAAGTCCGCATCTTCTACAGCCGATGCTTCCGGCGCTTGGGTCACCACGGCCGGCAACTGCTTGTGGTCGCCGATGAGAATAAACCGGCGGAATTGGGTCAACAAACCGACCAGCATGGGCTCCAGAATTTGGGAGGCCTCGTCAATGATGACCCGGTCGAAGGATTTGAGCTGTAGCAGCTCCGGCTTGCCGGCGATGGAGGAAACGGTAGCGACGATGATGCGGTGCCCGTCGATGAGGTCGCGCAATTCCCGGCGGCTGGTCGCCTTTTCGGTGCGCACACTCAACAGGCGCTCCCGGAAGCGAGGACCGGTCGCGTAGCGCGAGCCAATGCGCAAGTAAGCATCCCGCACCTGCTCGCCCAGCTGCTCGATGGCCTCGCAAATTTCATCCACCGCCCGGTTGGTGTAGGCCAGAAGCAACAGGTTTTCCTGGCTATGCTCCAGAAAGCGCCCGACCAGATGTTTGAGCATCATACTCGTCTTACCAGTTCCTGGGGGCCCCCAGAGCAGGAAATAATCTTCCGCGGCTACCGCCTGCCGGAAGATGGCCCGTTGTTCTTGGGTGAGTTCCGGGGAGGCTTCAATGGAAGCCGGGCCGGTCTGACGGGGCGCCCGCAACCCCAGCAGCAATGCCCGGCGGTCGGCCGGGCTGTTCGCAAAAGCGTAAAGACCGCGGTAGTGCGCCAGAAAACTGCTATCGAGCAAATCGTGTTCCAGGTTCCAAAAGGGCGTATTCCGGAACAGTGAATCGTTAAACTGCCGGGAGCGCAGGCGCACCTTGACGCTATCGGGCTGAATATCCAGGATGGTGCACTTGAAGAGCTGGTTGGACAGGGGGTCGAGCCGCTCCCCGTCGAAACCGTACATGACGGCGATGTCCCCCTGGCGGAAGTTGGCCAGGTCATTGGTGTGTTCCGTCTTGGCGAACAGGATCACCTGCTCTTCCTCCGCGGCGCGATTTTCTTTTACCTGCAGATGGCTGATAATTTCGAAACCGTCTTCTTTATCGCGAATGCCGTTGAGCCACAACCCGGCCTGCCCGTTGACTTCCTGCATGCCCTGCACCCCGGTTTTGGCCAACTGGTGCTCGCGGGCCACAAAGCCGGAAAAGGCTGTGAAATATTTCTGTTCCAGATCGGTCAGCTTTTCGAATCGCTCGCTGAATTCCGCCAAATCTTGGCGGTGAAAACCCTTCAGCTGCGGGAATTGCCCGGGATGCAACTGCCGGAAAAAGCGCCGCCCTTGTTCGAGCAGTCCGGCAGCGGAGTCCTGGCCGAGCCGGCGCAGCCGCCATTCGGTGGCCAGGATCTGGTTGCGCACCTGCAAGGCCTCGTACTGCTGGGCCACGATGCGGGGGGCGAAACGCAGCGTCTTCTCTGACTGACTGGAATAGAGGATATAGTTGGCGGGATCCAAACGGTTGCCAAAAGCGTCGCGGATCAGCAGATCGTAAAGCAGCGTTTGCGTAAAGTGGTTGTGGTTAATGCCGTAGATATTGGTGCGAAAGGGTTTTCCGCTTTTTAATTCGACGATGGCCGAGCGCGGATCGTCGCGGTGAAACAGATCGAGGCGCCCCTGCAGGCCGTAGGTTTCGGAATAAAAGGTGGGCTCGAGGAAACAATCCCGCGGGCGGATGCCGCTTTCGGCGAAGCCTCCCTGCACCATGCGCTTGAGGTGTGCGTAATGTAGCTGGGCCCGCTGCATCATCTCCCGGATTTCCCGGTCTTCGAAGAGGCAAAAGGCCAGAGGATTGAGCTGAAAGACTTTGGGGAAGAGCGCCTTAAAGGTGAGCTCCGGATGGGTCATCAATTCATCCAGGAAAAAGTTGGCGATATTGCCCAGCATCAGGTTTTTATTGGTGGATTTGGGCAGGTATTTTTTCAGCACGCCCAGCAACGGCTCGGTGCCGTGGGGCTGGAAACATTCGGCGATAGCCGTTACATCCACCAAATAGTCGGGCTCTATGACAATGGCCCGGGGCCGGTAAACGCCATTTACGTCTACCTCCGTCTGCAGTAGGTTGAGATTGACCGGAAAGCCGAAGACTTGGCGGATGGCGTCGATGGTTGCGTTAAAATTTTCGTTGCGCTCGGCCAGGTTGTACTGCAGGCGAATAATTTCCTCGGGCCGCTCTTCCTCCTTGACCAGTAGCTGCTCAGCCTCCGGATCTTCTCCCACCGCCAGCACCCGCACCTTGGGTAGAAAAGCCTGAATATCGGCGGGGCGTTGGGACAAGGGCCAGGAAGGCGAGACGGCGACCTCCCAATCGGCGGGCGGGGCCGCTCCCATAAAATGCTCCAAACTCGCCGCCAAGACCTTAACGCCCAGCGCGTACACCTCCCGTAGATGCTGCTCCGCCTGCAGGTCGAGCTTGCCGGCCGAAAGCTTGCGGAAATGGTGCAGAAAGAACTGCAAGCGCTTATCCACCCGCCCTTGGTGACAAACGTAAGCCATGCGCGCAAAAAAAGTTGAAAACTGCAGCCGCTCCTTTCGGGTGAGCTCCACAAAAATGAGATTCAACAGCCGGTGCAAGGCCCGGATTTTTTCGACTTCCCCCCATTCCGGATGCCGGTCAACTTTCGCAATCTCCCGGTAAAACAGCCGGGCCAACTC
>CAYWHT010000307.1:0-5649 GCA_964458135.1 uncultured Saprospiraceae bacterium
GTTCCAATGTGTCGCTCCTCCGCAGCTCCGGTCTGATCGATGTTTCGCGAAGCTATCCTATTACCGTTTATTGGCCATTTAAGGCGCTTCTTCTTTCGGTACAAAATCCAGCGCCAGCCCGTTAATGCAGTACCGCAACCCGGTGGGTTCGGGGCCGTCCTCAAAGACGTGGCCCTGGTGGCCGTCGCAGCGGGCGCACACCACCTCCACGCGCTTCATGCCGTAGCTATAGTCCTTCTTTTCCTCAATATTGCCGGCGTGGATGGGCTCGTAAAAACTGGGCCAGCCGGTGCCCGACTTAAATTTAGTGCTGGAGTGAAAAAGCGGCAAGCCGCAACCAGCGCAAACGAATGTGCCTTCGCGCTTTTCCTTGAGCAGGTTGCTGGTGAACGCACGCTCGGTGCCGGCCTTGCGCAGGATGCGAAACTCCTCGTCGCTGAGCGCTTCCCGCCACTCCGAAGCGCTTTTTACCACCGGCTCCAGGGTATCGCCGTCAAAACCGATGAGCGGGCCGTTATTTTGCTGCTCGATTTTAGCCGCAGAGCCGGCCATATCTTTCTGGCCGCCGTCCTGCGCCTGGTTGCAGGAAAGCAAGACAAAAAGAAATAAGAATAACCCGATTCCTTTTTGGAAATTCATGATAGCTGGTATTTTTCGGATGAAATTTGCGTCATGCTGATTTATTCTCGCTCCCCGGAGCCGTCGTTGCGCTGGGTGCTCCCGCCTTTGCGGCTGCGAAAGCGCGGCTGATTCCATTCTTCCTTTTGGGCGAATTCAACAATGTTGCGCATCAGGGCCATCATGGATAGAAAAACGAGGTAACTCACCGTAACGACGATGAAAATCCAACGGTAGGAGCCCGCCTCACTCATCGACATGGAAGAAAACACATAAGCCAGCAAGCCGGCCAGCACCGCCAGTCCCATAAAGCTGTAAACCGATTTCCCCCAGTACTTGACCATATTTTTAACGGTCAGTGAAAAAATCGCGTTGAACATCGCGAAACAAAGCATAAATACCGCCGCCGTCATCCAGGGAAAGCGGTTGGGCACCTCGATGATTCCCGTCAGTTTCACTAATTTCGCTCCCAGGATGACCAGCAGAATGCCGCCCAGAGCTGCAGCTGCTTGAAAAACAGGACTGTACGCCCTGGTCATTAAATCTGTATTCTGATTACTCATACTATCTAGTATAAAAAAAAGTGACCGATAAAGTTTTAGGCTAAATGAAAAATACACCCGATTGTTTAGTGAGCACTGGTCTGGACTTTGCTTTTGCAGCGAAATTCAAACCCGCTCCTGATAAAAATAACCTTTTTCCCATCCTTTTGCTGCTACTCGCCCTTCCTCTCTTTGGGCAACCCACCGTGGAGATCTGGGAGATCCAGGGCGCGGGCGCCGAAAGCCCCTTCGCCGGCCAGCGCGTACGTAGTGAAAACAACCTGGTCATCGCCGTCAGCTTCAATGCCTTTTACATCCAAACGCCAACGGCCCGCACCGATGGCGACCCGTCGACCTCCGACGGCCTGCGGGTCAATTTTCCGCAGGGACCAACGGTAACTATCGGCGACCAAGTTACCATTACCGGCGACATTATCGAATTCCAAAACCAGACCGCCTTTTCCACCATCGACCTGGAAGTGGAAATTACCGGATCGGGAGCGGAAGTGCCGCCCCCCTTCCCGCTCGACGCCAACTTTCCCGATGGCGGCATCCGGGAGCTTTCCCAATTAGAAGCAGTGGAGGGCATGCACGTTCGCTTCGAGGGCGGTATCTGGAAACCCGCCAACGGCGGTGAGCTTCCCCTGGTCAGTGCCCGCCGGCGACGCCCCTTCCGCGAACCGGGCATCCCTTTTCCGGGTATACCCGGCTTACCCGTATTTGACGGCAATCCCGAATTATTTGCTTTCGAAGCCGACGCCCTCGGCGCGCCCTTTTTGGGCCGGGTCAACGCCGGCACCGCCCTGTCTGCCACCGGAATTATCGTCCAAAACCTGGATGCCTATCGCTTCCAAGCCCTGGAATACGAACTCGACGAGCGGCAAACCCTCCGGCCGGTAAGGGCTGCCGCAGCGGAAGAATTCACCGTCGGCGCCCTCAACTGCTTCAACCTCAACCGCAATTTTAGCGATTATACGCAAAAGCGCCGCAAACTGGCCAACTACATTGTGGAAGTACTCGGCGCTCCCAACCTAATGGCGCTGCAGGAGGTCAGAAGCAACGATGAATTAAATGACCTGATTCAGGCGATTCGCGAGCTGGACAACGCAGCCGATTACCGGGGCTTCCTCAACCGGGCCAACGACGATATCAACCTGGCCTTTCTGCTGCGAACCGAAATTTCCCAAGCCTCGGTCGATGTGCTGGGAGACGGCGAATCCTTCGAACTGGGCGGCCGCCTCTTTTTCCGCCCTCCTTTTCTGCTCACTATTACTCTGCCGGACGCCCCCGGGCTGGAGCTGCAACTCCTCAACCTGCACCTGCGTTCCCGCCTCGGCATCGAGGGGGAAGACAGCACCTTCGTTCGCCAAAAGCGGCACGCGCAAGCCGTTCGTGTAGCCGAAATGGTGGAAGACTTGCGGGATGACAACCTGATCGTACTGGGCGACTTCAACGCTTTCCAGTTTACCGACGGCTACGCCGATGTCGTCAACCAAATCAGCGGCCAACCCACCACCTTGCCCAGCCTGATTCCCACCCGGGAGATCGTCGATCCGCCCCTCGTCAACCACAGCCTTACCGTGGATAGCGCCGAACGCTATTCCTTTATCTTCGAAAGCAATTCCCAAATCCTCGACCACTGCCTCGCCAACGAGCTAACTGGCCTCGCCGTCAACGAATTGCAATACGGCCGCGGCAATGCCGACGCGGCCTCCAGCCACACTACCGATCCGGAGACGCCGCTGCGGGGCTCGGATCACGACGGTTTTGTTTTATTCCTGCAACCAACTACGGTTTCCACCCATGAACCGGTAGCGGATCCAGAGGGAATGATCATCAGGGGGCCTAACCCCGCCCGGGCGGGCGACGTATTTACCGTTGAGAACGACAACCGGGCGCACCGGCTGCGGCTGATCGATTTACAGGGACGGATCGTTTTTGAACGGACGCTGGCAGGAAGCGAGGGGTTTGCTTTACCGGCGGGGCTGGGGCGGGGGGCTTATTTATTGTGGGTTTTGGTGGGCGAGCAGTGGGTGAGCCGGCGGATTTTGGTGATGTGAGGCCGCCTTGCGCTGAGGGGAATCGCGCCCGCTTTCCTCTGCTTCGATAAAAGTCAGTACACCGGATGACGAAAATCAATTGGACGAAGGGAAAGACCGGGCGGAAAATGCTTAACTTAGAGCTGTTGGGCGTTTAATTTTGATGCGGAAAATGACCAGATTTGGATGCTCACGAAGCCATTTTTGAGCCTGCTAGTGCTTCGGGCACTAGCAACCCCATGGGGTGAAAAAATGGTGAAGGGAGGTTTCATAGATGGTCATTTGCAGGCCAAAGGGTAAACTCCCAACAAGCTCTTATGGCCGCTGGTATCTTCCGCAAAAGTAACAGCGAAGCATGATTCAACAACACATTCGACAGTTCTTTAAGCGCTGGTTTGAAATGATCAACCCGCCGGTCTTCTTCGGCGCGGCGGGGGTGGTGATTGCGATTATCATCTTTGGCGGCACGTTTACCGACACCGCTGAGCACGTTTTTGGCAAGGTCCTTTCTTTTATTACCCAATATTTTGGCTGGTACTATATTCTGATTACGACGGCCTTTTTGGTCTTCGTCATCTGGCTGTATTTCAGCCCCTACAGTAAGATTCGCCTGGGCGGGCCGGATGCGCGGCCGGAATTCACCAATTTCGCCTGGTTTACGATGCTTTTTGCCGCAGGCATGGGGATGGGGCTCATTTTCTGGGGTGTGGCGGAGCCGATCAATCATTACGGCAATCCGCCCATGGCGGAGGCCAATAGCCAGGCCGCGCTAAAGGAAGCCATGCGATTTTCCTTTTTTCACTGGGGGCTTCACCCCTGGGCGGTATACATTATCTTCGGCATCGGCATCGCCTACTTCCACTACCGGCATAAGCTGCCGCTGGCGCCGCGGTCCTTGCTTTTTCCACTCATCGGTTACCGCATTTACGGCCCCATCGGCCATGTCACCGACGTGATCTGCACCGTTGGCACCTTGTTGGGCGTAGCGACGTCGCTCGGACTGGGGGCGATGCAGATCAATTCGGGTTTTCAGGCTCTCATCGGGATTGAATTCAATGCGCAGACGCAGCTGCTTATTATCGGCATTATCACGGCGGTGGCCACCATTTCCACGATTACCGGCGTGGGGCGCGGCATCAAGTACCTCAGCATGCTCAACATCTACATCATGTTTGCGCTGCTGCTATTTGTAGCGCTGGTGGGCCCAACCCTTTACCAGGCGCGCTTGTTTATTACCACCCTGGGCGATTACCTCCAAAATCTGCCCGCCATGACCCTTTGGATGGAGGTGAATCCCCAAGCCGAATGGCAGAGTGACTGGACGCTCTTCTACTGGGGTTGGTGGATTTCCTGGTGCCCCTTCGTCGGCATCTTCGTCGCCCGGATTTCCAAGGGGCGCACCATTCGCGAGTTTATCCGTTACGTATTTTTGCTCCCGCCCCTGGTTACTTTCATATGGTTTGCGGTGTTCGGCGGTACGGCGCTCTATTTGGAGCAATACGAAGGCATCAATTTGACCGGCGTGGTGGAGGAAAACGTGGCCATGTCCTTGCACACCCTGCTCGAGCATTTACCGCTAACGGAGATTAGTCAGTGGGTGAGCTTGGTGCTGATCATCATCTTTTTTATCACTTCCTCCGATTCCGGCTCCCTGGTTGACGATATGGTCACCTCGGGAGGTCATCCCAATCCTCCCGCGGCGCAGCGGGCGTTTTGGGGTATTTCGGAAGGCGCCGCCGCCGGAGTGCTGCTCGTCGCCGGCGGCCTGTCGGCCCTGCAAACGGCATCGATATCGGGTGGCCTGATACAGAGCATCCTGGTGGTGCTTTGCGCCATCAGCCTGGTCAAAGCCCTGCGGATAGACAGCCAGAAAGAGGGCGTGCCCCTGCTCGAAGATATCCGGCAAGGGGAAGAAACGTTAGAGCCGGTGAAAGAAGAAATGCCGGACTGATCTTTTGGATTTTGGATTTTGGATTTTGGATTTTGGATTAGCACCTCCATCAAAAATCAAAAATCAAAAATCAAAAATCAAAAATCAAAAATCACTCTCTCCTCACTTCCAACCCATTGATCGGCGGGGGCGCATCGGGCAGAATGGCTTCGTATTCGTAATCGCCTTTACGCCATTGGAATGCCGTAACTAGCAATGAAAGCGATGGGCATACGGGCTCCGCCACGTTCTACGGTGAAGCCCTGGGCTTCGGCCTAACTGGACAACTAAACATTCTTTTTACGGGCAGACGTTGAATGTAAAATAGGACATTCAATGTGGACCAAGATAAAGCAGTTCTTTAGAACGTGGCTGAGGATGATGAACCCGCCGGTATTTTTCGGCGCCGGTGGTTTTGTATTGGCGGTGATTATTTTCGGGGGGATCTGGACGCGCACCGCCGAGCGCGTGTTCAGCCAAACCCTGTCTTTTATATCTACCAATTTCGGTTGGTACTACG
>CAYWHT010000308.1:0-5629 GCA_964458135.1 uncultured Saprospiraceae bacterium
GAAGCTAAAAAGAGCAAGTCAGAATTCACAAATTTTGGGTTGTCAGACTATAAACGTGGTAATCTTCCAGGCTTTGGATCAGGTTGTTTTCCAATTCCTCGATGGTGCTGAGTAATTTGAGATCTACCTCAAATGGGATATTGACCCTTTTGATTTCCTTTGTGGTATAGTTGATGATCTCGCTGGAAAAAACCTTATGGTTGGGGATAAAGATGATGTCGTCATCTTCATTGAGTAGGGATATCTTAGAAAGATTGATATCGAGAATCTTGCCCTTGTGCTCTCCGACTTTGACGTAGTCATTGATACTGATATCCCGGGAAAAACTGATGATAATTCCGCTGATGATCTCATTGAAATAATCTTTGGAGACGATGGCGATGGCGGCGGCAACAATGCTCAGGCTGGTGAAAAGCGTCCGGGCGTCAATCCCGAACATCCCCAGCACCGTTATAGGGATGCCTCCCGCCAACAGGAGATAAAAGATGTTGTTAAGCCCCGCCAAAACGTTATCGCTCAATCCGGGCGCCAGCCGTTTGCGGCGCCGGTAAAAAAGGGAAAGGGCGATAATCACCAGATTGGCCCCCAGTGCAAAAACCAAGAAATTGATCAGTACTTCCGCCGCCTCCGCAGAAACCAGGTGGAGCGTCAACCATTTCTGAGCCCGATTCCCGAAGAACAGCAGCAGTAAAAAGCCAATTAACTTGAGTATCCGGATAAAATTCTTCATTCTTTCTTGTCCTGGGGTGGAGCATAACACTTACGCTCCGGCTTACAACAGGTAGAGATATGGACTATTCCCTCATCGGGGCCCACGGGCCCTTGGGTGCGTACACACCAATAAGTGGTCGTTCCGGGATCTACGTCAATAACCGGCCGGTCGCCGCCCTCGAGGGTGCCGTAGGCGTTTTTGCCACGGAAGAAGCGGCAATAGGCGGTAAATGGCTGGTCCATAGGGTTTTGTTCTTTATTCAATTCGCCAGAAGTAGAGCGGCTTTGTTACGGTGTGGCTGTGTCGGAGAACGTAGTATACTGTGCAATAAGTAACTTTGCGCTTTGGCCGTGTCTTTTGGCGAAAGGCCGCGCCAGCTCTCCCCGCCCGCCATAGTGCTTGCACGACGGCGGGTCGGTCAGGGAGCTCCTTCTTCGCCCCTTGCCTTTCGCCAAAATACTCATCCCAAAACATCAAAGCACTTATTGCACAGTGTAGTAGCAGGGAATGTTTGAAGTTTCTGTTTAATGTTGCCCCAAATTTAATGGGTGGCCGGTCAGATGACCCCGTACAACGAACATCCCCTCCTAGCAAACATCGCCACACAATGAGTCACACAGCTCCAAGGATCGTGCGGCGGACAATCGTCTTAAACATCGGCACCTTGTACTGATTATGCTGCAGCGGCGTGGCGCCTTCCACGGCGGCTTCGCCCGCTTGCCGGGCCAGTTTTTCGGTGACGCGGTTGCCCTTGAGCATATCTTCCACCTTGGGCAGGCGGTAGGGTACCGAAGAAGCGGCGCCGAGGATGATCCGGGCGTCGCGGCAAATGCGGCCGTCCATCTTCAGCACGACGGCGACGTCGCCCATGCTCCAGTCATAGCTTTCGCGCTGTCCTTGCTTAATGTAGTAGGCGCGGGTGTTGGCGTCAACCGGCGGCAGGATGATATTGGTGATGATTTCCTGGCTTTTGGCCACGTTTTCACAGGTGACGTCATTTTCGGAGGGCGTAAAGAATTCCGCCAGGGAAATGACACGCTTGCCCTCGGTGCCGGTAAGTTCGACCTGACCGTCGTAGGCGACCAGAGCGGTAGCGAGGGAGGAAGGGTGTACGCACGGGCAGAGGGCCGTATTAAAAATGCCGTGGAATTGGTTTTGGCCGACCTGCGCAAAGCAGGTGTCGCCACCTTTTTTGAGGCAGTGGTGGTTTTTGCTGCGGAAGTACCAGCAGCGGGGCCGTTGCATCAGGTTGCCCCCCATGGTGGCCATATTGCGGATTTGCGGCGTGGCGGCGTGGATGGCCGATTCGTATAAGGCCCGGTAGTTTTTTTGAACGTCCGGGCTATCCTCCAGGTCGGCAATAGTGACGAGGGGGCCGATTTGCAAGCCTTCGGTCGTCGAATAAGTCAGCTTATCGAGACCGGGAATGCTTCGCAGGTCAATGACCCGACCCGGCTCAACGATGCCTTCTTTGAGAAGATCCAGCAAGTCGGTGCCATTGGCTTTGACGACTTGAGCGCCGGCGGTCTTTTCGACCATGGCTTCCGGCACCGTGCTGTTCATCATGTCAACCGCGTCCTTGACGGAAGGGGCCTTGGTATATTCGAAACGATTCATCGCGTCTTTTTTGAATGAATTGAAAAATTAGGTTTAAACGGCGCCCAGTGCGGCCAGGACTTTATCCGGCGTCATGGGCAATTCATACAGGCGTACGCCGAGGGCGTTGTACACGGCGTTGGCGATGGCTGCGGCGGTAGCGACGTTAGCCGGTTCGCCAATGCCGTCGGCATCGGTGCTGGAGTGCGCCCCGTACTTTTCGATGATGATGGACTCGATCTGCGGGACCTCCTTGGCGTACGGCAGCTTGTAAGTATCCAGCGTGGCGTTCATCATGTGGCCGGTGTTGAGGTCCATGATGCGGTTTTCGTATAGTGCGTAGGCGGCACCCATGATGACGCCCCCGTTGATCTGGCTTTCGAGTTGCAGGGGGTTGAGCGGCCGGCCGCAGGAATGAGCGGCGACGACGCGTTCCACTTTGATGACGCCCGTCTCGGTATCCACCGTTACTTCGGCAAATTGTACCGATCCGAGGCGATCGTAGCCAATGGCGTTGCCGACTTCGAAGCCGTCGTAATCGTCGGAGCGGCTGGCGGTGGCGAAGACTTCATTGGTGCGCATTTTCTTGGTGGCGTCGGCGAAAGACATCTTCTTCGAAGCATCACCCTTGACACGCACTTCCCCGTCGCGCAGTTCGATATCCGTGATCGCCACATCCCATTGCCCGGCGATGGGTCCCAGCAGCTTGACTTTGGCCTGGTAGGCGGCGTTGCGGGCTGCGGGCGTGATGGAGCCGGCGGTTTTACTTCCTCCCGATCCGGGGCCGTTGGGGTAGTTGGTGTCTCCGATTTTGACGGTGATGTCTTCGGCTTGCAACCCCAGTTCTTCGGCAACTACTTGGGCCAGAATGGTGCGGGTGCCGGTGCCGATATCCTGTACGCCGGATTGGATGGATACGTGCCCGCCACTACTAATGCGCACGGTGGTGGTGCTGTCGAGTTCGATGATGCGGGGCCAGTGTCCCTGCGCCATACCGATGCCGCGTTTGATAGGACCTGTGTCGGCGCCGGCTTTGCGGCGGCGGCTCCAGCCGAATTGTTCGGCGCCCTTTTGCCGTTCGACGCGGCGGATTTCGCTTTGGTCAATTTTATTGCGGTATTCGAGGGGGTCCATGCCCAAGCGCTCGGCGATTTCGTCGATGACTTGTTCCAGGGCGAAGGCGCCTTGTACGTTGCCCGGCGCCCGGAAGGCCGCGCCCGGCCCCGCGTGGGTAAAGACGTCGTACTGGGCCGTGCGGAAATTGGGGCAGGCGTACATGTCCTGCGCTACGCGACCTACGCCCGCGCCCAATCCTACCCCGGCCGTGCCGTAGGAGGTGAGGTCGATAGCCGTAAGGGCGCCGTCTTTTTTCGCGCCGATCTTCAGCATCTGGTGTGAATTGGGGCGGTTGCCGGTAGAGATGTGCTCTTCGTAACGATCTAGCATCAGCTTTACTGGGTAGCCGGCTTTTTTCGACAACCAGGTGGCCATCACGCCGTAATTGCCCGCGCCGAATTTAGCGCCGAACCCGGCGCCCATAAATTCGGTGATCACGCGCACCTTGGTCTTCGGCAGTTCGAAATAGGAGGCCAGGTCATCGCGTACGCTTTTGGTTGACTGGGTGGAGGCGTAGACGGTCAGCATATCGGGCTTCCAGTCGGCGACTACGCCGTGGGTTTCCAGGGCGCAATGGGTTTGCACCTGGGTGCGGAATTCGCGTTCCACGATGATGTCCGCATCCTCGAAGCCTTGGTCTACGTCGCCCCGGGGGCCGCCGTAGAAGCTGCTGGTGGAAGGGCCCCGCAGGTTGCCTTCCTGGGAAGCACCGGAATCGCCGCCGACGTCACCGCCGCTTTGGCGTTGCTCCACCTTTTCTTCGAAGACGAGTGGAGCATCCTCCTGGCGCGCCTTGTCGAGCTCTATGACGAAGGGGCGCTTTTCGTATTCTACTTTGATGAGTTTGACGGCTTCGTTGGCGATTTGCTGGGTGTCGGCGGCTACGGCCGCGATGGGTTGGCCCGCGTAGCGCAGCAACGGCAGCTCATCGCCCTCGTATACTTCCGAGGGGGCTTCGTGCCCCAGGTCGCGCTCGGCCGATCCACCGGATTCCATGCCCAGGACATGGATGGCGCGTACACCCGGATAGCGGTAAGCCTCGGAAACATCAATCGATTTGATTTTAGCGTGCGGATAGGGAGAACGCAGGAATTTGCCGTAGAGCATACCCGGGAGGTGAACATCGGCGGTGTACTGGGCAGCTCCGGTCACCTTATAAATAGCATCAATGCGTTTGGTGCGCTTCCCGACGACACTGAGTTCCTCGTTGATGGGCAGGGCAGGTGGCTCATCGGCAGCTACTTCCCGTTCAATTTCTTTGAGGTTATGCCCCGGAATACCGTGGGGCATGTTGATCTTTTTTGTATTAAGGTGCTTTACCGGCGCGGTATTTTGTGCTTCGGGCACTACCGGTAAAACGATTTTTTTCTTTTTCTTATCGGCCATGATGAATGGTTTTAGACGGCGCCAATGCAATGGCGGTTTGAAAAAACGAGTCTGGTGGTTAGCAAATTACTTCTTGGCGGCCGCGAGAGTGGCTTCGAATACTTTCGGGTAGGTGCCGCAGCGACACAGGTTGCCGCTGGTGGCGGCTTTTACATCCTCCAGTGTCGGGTTGGGGTTGCGCTCCAGCAGGGCGGCGCAGCTCATGACCATGCCGGGAGTGCAGAATCCGCACATGGCGGCGTCTTTTTCGATGAAGGCTTCCTGTACCGGGTGCAGTTGGCCGCCTTTGGCCAGTCCTTCAACGGTGGTGATCTTCTGGCCTTCGGCATCCATGGCGAGCATCATGCAGGAACAAACCGGTGTGTCGTTCAACCAAACCGTGCAGGCGGAGCAGGAGCCGCGGTCGCACACCACTTTGGCGCCGGTGAGATAGAGGTGGTCGCGCAGGGCGTCGGCGAGGGTGGTGCGCGGCTCCACCATGATGCTGCGTTCTTCGCCGTTTACCCAGAGAGTCAGGGCGGATTTATCGGGACCGACAACCCGGACCTTTTCGATTTTTTCCGGCGCCCGGAAGCTCAGCAAACCGGAGCTGAGGGCCACCGAGCTGGCGGTGGTCAGGCCGGCGTCGCGCAGGAAGGAACGGCGCGAAACCCCTTTTTTCTTTTTTTCGGGAAATCTTTGATCTGAAGGATTTTCCATAGTTACTTTGGATTGGATTGAAAAGAAGCTCTCATGAACGGGACTTAATTTACGAAATTTTCGGGACTAGTACACTGTGTAATAAGTTCTTTGATGTTTTGGGATGGGTATTTTGGCGAA
>CAYWHT010000309.1:0-2564 GCA_964458135.1 uncultured Saprospiraceae bacterium
CAAGACTCGGATTCCTTGACGCAGGAATTTTTAAGGGCCGATTTAACCCGGGATTAATTCATGCATAATCCGGGCTAATTGTGGGTTAATTCAAAATTTCTATAGTTCTGCCAAGTCAGCGTTCACAGATTTTGGGTTGGCAGGCTATAACAGCCGCACCTGTAAAGCTGTTACCTGCTTAAATATTTAGGTGCGGCTGTTATTGTACACCCTGCTAACCATTAGGAGCTCTGCTCATCCTCTTCCAGAACGATGGCGTCCACCGCTTTGTCCTTCACCATTTGGTTGAATTCGGGGAGGTCGCTGTTGCGAATTTCCCGGAATTTCGATAGCTGCCGATCGATCTGTTGGGATATTTCCTCTTTTACCTGGTAGGCCTGCTGGGTGGGCGGATAGTCACCCATGCCCGTCAGGGAATTGAGGTGCGCCAACTTGTTGGTCAACTTGATGGGGAAGTTGAGCGGATCCTGCCGGCTTTGGTTTTTGGTCTGGTACAGTTCATTTTCGATCCTGGAAATCTTCTCGTCGATTTCGTCGGCCTTATCGATCAATTCCTGCATGGATTCTTTCCCTTCCCAAAGCCCCTTGTAGTGGTTGAGTTGTTGGCGGATCTTCCGGATGTCTACGATGGCCTGGTGGCCTTCGGTGACCTTATCCCGCACTTCCATCATGAAGTCGAACTTTTCTTGTATTTCGGCCAAAGACACTTCCGAGCGGGGGTCCTGGAGGATTTCGAAATCCCGGATCTGCTCTTCGTCGCCCACCGTCATCTTCACCTTGTAATTGCCGGGCGCCGCCTGCGGGCCGTCGGTGGAGCCCCACCAGAGGATCATGCCCTCAAACTCTTTGGCGCCGGGATATTCCATATCCCATACAAAGCGATTGCCGTGTGCTTCGATTTCCAGCTTTTGGTCCTTCTCTCTGGCCTGGGTGGAGAATTCTTTTATCAATTCTCCATCGGCTTCGTGGAAGGAGATCTTTACTTCCACTGAATCGGCGGGCTTTTCTTTAAAGTAGGAGTGCACCATCACGCCACCGGGATGGTTGGCGCCGGCGGTTTTGAGATTGGAAGCCTGGCCGCCGCGCATGCGGTAGGTGGGCATGGGTTGGTAGAGATAGAAATCGCTATCGGCCACTTCATCACTGAGCTGGTGCAAGGGCGTAAGGTCATCGATCATCCAAAAGCTGCGCCCTTGGGTAGCGGCAATGAGGTTGTTGTTTTTGATGGCGAGATCGGTGATGGGAACGATGGGCAGGTTGAGTTGGAAAGGCTGCCAGCTCTGGCCGTCATCGAAGGAGAGGTACATGCCCGTTTCGGTGCCGGCGTAGAGCAGGCCCTGGCGTTCGGGGTCGGCGCGAACGACGCGCGTGAAGTGTTCCTCATCGATGCCATCGGTGATCAGGGTCCAGGTTTTGCCGTAGTCTTTGGTTTTGTAGAGGTACGGCTGGTAGTCGCCCAGCTTGTAGCGGGTGCCCGCCACGTAGGCGCCGCCGTCGACAAAGGGATCTACCTCGATGGAGTTGATCATCATCCATTCCGGCATGCCGGGAGGCGTGACATCTTCCCAGTTTTCGCCCCCGTCGCGGCTGATGTGGATCAGCCCGTCGTCGGAGCCTACCCAAAGCACCCCTTCTTCGCGGGGCGATTCCACTCCGGCAAAGAGCGTGCAATAGTATTCCACCCCGGTATTATCCTTGGTGATGGGGCCGCCCGAGGGCCCGAGCTTGGTGGAATCGTCGCGCGTTAAATCGGGGCTGAGCAGCTCCCAGGAACGGCCTTCATCGGTGCTGACGTGCACGTGATTCGACAGGGTGTAGACCTTGTCGGGATCGTGCGGCGAGAAGAAGATGGGAAAATTCCATTGGAAGCGGTACTTCATTCCTTCGGCGCCGTAACCCATCGGGTTATCCGGCCAGACGTTGATGGCCTGCCGTTGTTTATTATCATGATTGACGCGCGTCAAAAATCCGCCGTAGCTGCCGCCGTAAACGATATCGTTATTTTCCGGATCGACGGCGATGTGGGCGCTCTCTCCCCCTGCGGTGGGCTCCCAGTCATCTTCGTCGATGGAGTAGCCGTCGGTGCGGTGCAGGATGCGAACGGTCGAATTATCCTGTTGTGCGCCGTAAATGCGGTAGGGAAAATGGTCATCGGTAGTGACGCGGTAAAACTGGGCAGTGGGCTGATTGTGATAGGTGGTCCAGTTTTCGCCGCCGTCGTAGCTGACCTGGGCGCCGCCGTCATCGGCGATGACCATGCGTTGGTTGTTCTCCGGGGCGATCCACAGGTCGTGGTGATCGCCGTGCGGGGCGTTATACGCTTTAAAGGTGTTGCCACCGTCGGTCGATTTGTGGTAGCGCACGTTCATGACGTAGACGGTATTTTCGTCCTGGGTGTCGGCGTAAATGCGCGAATAGTACCAGGCCCGTTGGCGCAGGGCGCGGCTCTGATTGATGCGCCGCCAGGTTTCGCCGGCGTCATCCGAGCGGTACACGCCGCCCTCTTCCGCCTCGATGATGGCCCAAACACGCTCGGAGTTGACCGGTGACACGGTGACGCCGAT
>CAYWHT010000309.1:2574-5139 GCA_964458135.1 uncultured Saprospiraceae bacterium
ATGCCGAGAGGGCCGTCGGGCATTCCGCTTTTGCCGGTGATCTTTTCCCAGTTGTCACCCCCGTCGGTGCTTTTCCAGAGGGCGGAACCCTCACCACCGCTTTCCAGGCTGTAAGGAGTGCGGCGGATGCGCCAGGTGGAAGCGTACAGTATTCGCGGGTTGTTGGGATCGAGGATCAAATCCACGGCGCCGGCGTTTTCGTTGGCAAACAGGATTTTTTCCCAGGTTTCGCCTCCGTCGGTGCTGCGGTATACCCCGCGCTCTTCGGTGGGCTTGTACAAGTCGCCCATCACCGCGGCGTAGACCACATCCGGATTTTTGGGGTGGATGCGGATGCGGGGTACGTGGCGGGAGTTCTCCAAGCCGATGTGCTCCCAATTTTTACCGGCATCGACTGATTTCCAGACGCCGTAGCCGTAGGAAACGTTGCCGCGCACGGTCACTTCGCCACCACCGACGTATATGACGTTGGGATCGGATTCGGCGACGGCCACCGCGCCAATGGAGCCACCAAAGTGGCCATCGGAAATATTTTCCCAGGTTTGCCCGCCGTCTTCGGTGCGCCAAACCCCTCCACCGGCAGCGCCGGCGTAGTAGAGATCCGGCTTGCCGGGAACGCCCGTAACCGCCGCGGAACGCCCGCCGCGGAAAGGCCCGATATTGCGCCACTCCAGGGCGTCGTAAAGGGATTCATCGTAGCTCACCTCCTGAGCGGCCAGATGAGGAAGGTATAATACGGTTAAAAGTAAAAAATAGAGGATGTGCCATCTCTTATGCATAAGCGTAGGTTTTAAGTAGAGCATAAAAATTTGGAAACAAGAAGCGTTGCGGGAATGAAAATAAGGAACTGTCCGGTTTTACAAAAAAAATAAAGGCTACACCGCCTCCCTCGGGCTGTAGCCTTTGGCCAAAATTGGAGAAAAACCTCGCCTATGTGCTCGTTATCAGCTTGTTGGGACGTGGCCCTTAATTTTTGATCAGCACGATTTTTTTCGCCAATACGCGCTGACCCTGACGAATTTGCAGGAAGTAGCTTCCCGCGCCGTTTTGCGAAATATCCACTTCGTCTAAAAATTCGCCGCTGAAATTGCCCAGTTCGTAATTGTAGATCATCCGGCCGAAAGCGTTGTAAATCCGGATGGCCGTATCGCCCTGATCGGGAAGGGTGAATTGGAGGGTGAACATCCCCATATTGGGGTTGGGATACATTCGCAATGCTTCTACTTGCAAGGTGTTTTGCCGGGGCATATCCAGCTCGAAATCTCGTTTTAGTGATTCCATTTCCTCCTTCGCCAGATCCGCTACTTCCACCTCCATGTCCCGCACATCCGGTCTTTGGGGTTCCAGCTCGTCGTATAAGCGCGACCAATCCGCTCCGCCGGAGGCTACCGGAGCTTCCGGCTCCCGTTCCCATTTAAAGCGCCCCGTCGTTTCCAGGCGGGCCACGGATTGTTTGGTGTCGCAATAAGATTTGACGGCGCCGTTAGCGGTGCGGGATTGCTCGTCCCGCAGATAAGTGACTTTTATGATTTGCCCTACCTTTGTGTTATCAACCGCAATGCCGACGTCATCCCAATCGATGATGGGGTAGCTGTTGATGGCCGTGATAATATCTCCGTCTTGCAGCCCCATGACCTTGGCCGTGGAATTGGACACGATATCAACACTGACGCCTTCGTCGCTATGGTGGGCGTTGCTCTTGCGAACTCCGAGAAAAGGCTCCTCGCAACGGTCGCGGGCGGGGCGAATCACCTCCCTGCGGCTTCCAAAAACCACCTCTTCGGTTTGTTTTTGCCCTTTTCGAATGAAATGCAAAAGGGCCTGGTCGCCGGGTTGGTAGCGTCGCAGAATGTCGGTGAGGTTTTGATACTGGCCGCAGCGGTATTCGTCGATCCCGACGACGTAGTCGAAAGGCTGCAGCCCGGCGCGTTCGGCGGCGGTATTTTCGTAAACAAAGGAAGTATAACTGCCGTATCTATTGTCAAATCCCAATTTCTCGGCTTTTTCCGGGGAGATGGTTTTGGATCGAATCCCCAGAAAAGCGTATTCTTCGGGTTCGTCGTTTTGACCTTGCGCGCCCAGTTCCACGGTCCGGATTACGGCTTCGCCCTTGCGTTCCAGGCTTACTTCAATTTCATCTCCGGGCTTCGCCGCATCCATGAAGGTGGAGATGTCATTCCAGTCTACCATGGGGATGTCATTCATCTGCAGGATGAGGTCGCCGGTTTGCAGTTCGGCCCGTTCAGCACTGCTGCCCATTACGATTTGAACCCGCACCCCCATTTCATCGGCTTCGTAGGCCCGGTGCGGGCGAACCCCGAGGAAAGCTTCGCTGTGATGGCCATAACCGCGGCCCACGGCTTCGCCCAATTCCAGGGAAATTTCCCGCTCCTGGTTCTTGCGGATCAATTGCAGGGTGACCTCGTCACCGGGATCGTACCCGGATAACAGGTCGGTCAGGCTGCGGGTGAGCGTCATTTCCCTTCCGTTGAGGCCGTAAATGTAATCGAAGGGCTGCAGACCGGCTTCTGCAAGGACACCGGCGGCGGCTGGGGCCAGCAGCTC
>CAYWHT010000309.1:5149-5608 GCA_964458135.1 uncultured Saprospiraceae bacterium
CTCTTCCAGAACATGAGTGACGTAGCTGCCGTAAGGATTGGTGAAACCCAAAAGTTCGGCTTTGCGCTCACTCAACTTTTGGGAGTAAATGCCCAAATAACCGCGTTCATCCTGATCGTTTAGCGTATGGGCGGAAGCCGGTAAAATCAAAAAACCGTAGAATAGAAAAAAAAGGAGGCATGTTGCGGTGCACCATTTCATAGTCGAGGCAATTTTGGGTTAAAGACAGCGCCTTTTTCTGAGGGTTGCGTGGTTTGAAAAAAGTTTGCAATTGAGCCCGAAGTACTAGCATTCATAGCGATCGAATCAGATCGCGGAGGAGCGTTTGATGGTCCAGGTAAGAGCGGTAGAGCTGAAGCTGGTTACGTGCCCGGGTCAGGTTATGGCCCGGATAATCGACCGGATAGTAAATATTGCCCTGCAGCTCATCCTGAAGGAAGCGCATGGCCTGTTCCAGGA
>CAYWHT010000310.1:0-5606 GCA_964458135.1 uncultured Saprospiraceae bacterium
GTCGGGTGCGGTCGGGCATGGTTTTCAAATTCTGGTTTTTATCCACAGGCTGTTAGTTATTAATTTGGGAAAATGTAAGGAGAAAAAGTAATTTTGCTAATTAACAATCCTCACAGGCCATGAAATTTAGCGTTTCCTCATCGGAATTATTGAAACAGCTGCAGATTGCCGGCGGTTCTATTAGCTCCAATCCCGTGCTTCCCATTCTGGAAGATTTTCTTTTTACCCTCGAAGGCAGGAAGCTTACGATTGCGGCCACCGATCTGGAAACCTCCATTACCACCGAGATTGATGTAAACGGCGAAGCCAACGGCGTCGTGGCCGTGCCGGCCCGCATGTTGCTGGATACGCTCAAAGCCTTGCCGCCACAGCCCGTCACTTTCAATATTGACGACGAAAACTTCGGCATCGAAATCACTTCCGGGTACGGCAAATACAAATTGGCCGGTGAAAATGGCCAGGATTATCCCCAAATCCCCGAACCGGAATCGGTAGATACCGTTTCCATGCCCTGTGAGATACTGAGTCAGGCGATCGCTAAAACGCTCTTTGCCACCAGCAATGACGAATTGCGGCCCGCCATGACCGGCGTCTATTTTCAGGTAGATTTCAGTAAACTCACGATGGTGGCCACAGATGCGCACAAACTCGTCAAGTTCACCTACAACGAGCTGGCTAGTGAAGTATCCACTTCTTTTATCGTTCCCAAAAAGGCCCTCAACTTGCTGAAAGCAGCCCTGCCGGCTAAAGAAGACGTCAAGGTGTCGTTCAATAACGAAAACGCCTTTTTTGAATTTGCCGAAACCCGCCTCGTTTGCCGCCTGATCGACGCCCGCTACCCGGACTACAACGCCGTCATCCCAACCGATAATCCCAACGAATTGGTCATCGAAAGGGTGGACTTTCAGAACTCCCTCAAACGCATCGCCATCTACGCCAATAAGACCACCAACCAAGTCATCCTCAATATCAACGACGGCAGCCTCACGGTTTCCGCCCAGGATATCGACTTTTCCAACGAAGCTACCGAGCAGCTCTCCTGTACCTACGAAGGAGAACCCCTCATGATTGGCTTCAACGCCAAATTCCTCGTGGAAATGCTGGGCGTGCTCGAAGCCGAAACGGTGAAAATGGAATTATCCTCTCCCACCCGCGCCGGTATCCTCTTGCCGGTGGATGAACAGAACGGGCAGGAGATTATGATGCTGGTCATGCCGGTCATGTTGAGTAATTGATGATAAGCGGGTAAAGGGCTGTAAAGAATTGGCCTTCGATATCCTTGACCGTAATCGCCACTACCATGCGCCTTCGATGTTTGTTGCTTCTTTTGTCAGGAATTATCCTTTGGGGCTGCCAGCCGGATCCCGCTGCGGAGCGGGCGAGTCCGGAAGAAGTATTACGGGCTTATCAGGATTATATCGACAAGAATCAATTCGTACAGGCCGAGCTCCTGAGCACGCCCGCCGAACAAAAGCGGCTGGAGGAAATGGCCGTCATGCTGCGCAGTATGCCGGAAGATTCCACCCTGCTGGAAACCCGGTTTCTAAATATCGACTGCCGGGTCGAAGGGGATACGGCCCGCTGCCGTTGCCGGGTGGAGGATCAGTACGAACGCTACGAACAGCAGTACCGGCTGGTGCGGATCGACGGCCGTTGGCTGGTGGATGTGCCGGAAATCGGGCCCGGCTTTTGAGCCGCTGAACCCTCTTTTTAGTAATAAACCCACTGCGGGCTTGGTCTTTGAGCCAAAAATTAGCAATCTTTTGATCAGACAAGATCTAACCCGGCCGACGCAGAGGAGGACGGGGTAAGCGGCTAAACAGACGGGCGCGAAAACCGGCGTTTATAGAATGAGGGCTTTGGTTCAACCATACTTTCTAATTCTACTCCATGGCGGGACAGAAGAAAATCGGTTTATTTTTTGGTTCGTTCAACCCCGTGCACGTCGGTCACATGATCATCGCCAATTTCATGGCCACCCAAACCGATTTGGAGGAAGTATGGCTCGTGGTCTCGCCCCACAATCCCCTTAAGCCGAAGGAATCATTGGCCAACGATCGCACCCGTCTGCACTTGGTCAACCTGGCCATCGGTGACAACTTGCTTTTGCGGGCTTCCGATATCGAATTCTACTTGCCGCAACCTTCTTACACCATCGACACCCTGACCCATCTGCGCGAAAAACATCCCAACAAACAATTCGTGCTCATCATGGGAGGGGATAACCTCGCCACCATCCGGAAATGGAAAAATTACGAAATCCTGCTGCGTGACTTTGACATTTACGTCTACAAACGCCCCAACTACACACCCGAAGAATTTGCCGCCCAGGCGCGCGTGCGCGTCTTCGAAGCTCCCCAGATGAACCTCTCTTCCACTTACATCCGGCGCTGCCTGCAGGAACGCAAATCCATACAATACCTGGTGCCGGAAAAGGCCCGGGAGTATCTGGAGGTAAATAATATGTACCGATAGGCCGGGTAGACGACAATGGTATTTTTTGCCACAATAATAACTTTGCGGCCGAAGTTATACCGCTACAACCAACCCACAAACGGCAATCACCATGCACCAACTCCTACTTACCCTTGCCCTGTGCCTAGTACTAGCTTCCGCCGCTACGGCCCAAGATGCTCTGGCCATCGGTCAGTGGCGTTCCCATCTACCCTACGATGCCGGCCGCTACGTAACCCAAAGCAGTGAAAAGATCTACTACGGCACCGCCTGGTCGGTGCTTAGCCTGGACAAGCAGGACCTGTCGGTTGAATTCCTCTCTACGGTGGATGGTCTGAGCAATGTGGGCATCGATTTGATCAAGTACATTCCGGGGCAGGAAGCCCTGTTGATCATTTACGGTAATAGTGTAATTGATTTAGTGCGGCCCGGGGGCGTAAGCACCCTCAGTCAGATCCGCAATTTCACCAATTTACAGATCAGTAAAGAGATCAACGATGTATTTGTCGCCAACGATTCCATCGTCTACCTGGCGGCTAAATTCGGCGTTTCGGCCATCAATGTCGCAGAGGAAGAGTTTGTCTTTACCACCTTTACGGGTATTGACATGGAAGCGATTACGGTGTACCGCGACCAAATTTACGCGGCCACGGCCGAGGGTATTTACCGCATCGCCGCCGATGCCTTTACGCCGGAAGATTTCGGCCGTTGGGAATACCTGGGGCCGCAGGCGGGTTTTCCGGGCGATTATACTACGCGCCGCCTTTTGACTTATGACGACGCTCTCTATCTCGATCTCAACGACACCCTGTTCCGTTGGAGGGATAATCAGCTGCAACGGCTCCGCCACGAACCGGGGCAGCGGGTAGAGTACCTCACTGCGGAAGGCGAGCATCTGCTGGCGGGCTTCGATTGCGTTTCCGGAGGCTGTGGGGCAGACAAAGTCTTCGCCTACAGCGCCGACGGTTCTTTTACCCAATTGCCGGAGGAGTGTTTGGGCAGTATCCGTTACGCGATCGAGGACGAGCGTGGCCGGATCTGGTTTGGGGATGCCTTCCGGGGATTTCGCAAGCTGGACGGCCTTCGGGATGAATTTTGCGACCGGCTCGAGTTTAACTCGCCCTGGTCGCGCAACGTCTACGAGATGGTCGTCTACCAGGGGGAGCTATGGATGACCTCCGGCGGCGTAGACCCCCGTTTCAGCAACCGTTTCCTCGATCACGGTTTTGCTTCCCTGATCGACGGTAAGTGGACGATCTACAACCGCAATACGAATGATATGCTGAAGGGGCGGGATCCCGATGATCCCGGGGATGATCCGCTCGACTTTATGCCCGTGGCGCTGCATCCCGAAACGGGTAGGGTCTTTGCCGGTTCTTATTACGAAGGGCTGTTTGAATTAGAGCGGGAGGACGGCGCCATCATTCAGTACGACGAAACCAATTCCACGCTTTCCAACGCGGTGGGTGATCCCAGTCGCACCCGGGTAAGCGGCCTGGCTTTTGATGAAGACAATGACCTTTGGGTAGCCAATTACCTTGCGGAGAACCCCCTTTCGGTATTGCGCAGCGATGGTAGCTGGGAGACCTTCAACCTGCCTTGCGGCTTCACCGAGCTCCACCAGCTGGATGTGGATCCCAACGGTTTTTTGTGGATAGTGGATAACAGCAACGCGGCGGGTGTGCTGCTCTTCGACGAAGGGGAGCCCGGCAACCCCGCCGACGATCGCTGTCGCAGCTTTACGGCCAATAATAGCAACCTGCCCACCAACCGCACTAATTGCCTGGCGGTGGACCTCAACGGCGACGTGTGGGTCGGCACGGATGAAGGCATTGTCATCTTTGAGTGCGGCAGCAGCGCCTTTGAAGACATCTGCCAGGGCACGCTGCGCATCTTCGAGCAGGATGGTTTCAATGCTTTTTTGCTGGCTACCGAGCAGGTGCAGACTATCGCGGTTGATGGCGCCAATCGCAAATGGGTGGGCACCAATAACGGCGTCTTCGTTCTTTCCCCCGACGGGGAGGGGCAGGTCGCCCATTTTACCGAAGATAATTCCCCCCTCTTTGACAATGAGGTGCCCGAAATCGTCGTCGCCCCCGATGACGGCGAAGTGTTTATCGGCACGGCCGCCGGGCTTATCTCCTACCGCAGCGCCGCCACCGCCGGCGGGCGCGTGCACCGTTCCAACATCAAGGTGTTTCCCAATCCGGTACGTCCCGAATTCCGCGGCAATATCGCCATCGAGGGACTGGCCCGCGACGCGGAAGTCAAAATCACCGATATCAACGGCAAGCTCGTCTTCGAAACCGAAGCCCTGGGAGGACAGGCGATCTGGGATGGACGCGATTACAACGGCCGCCGCGTGAATACGGGCGTTTACCTGGTGTTTAGCAGCAGCAATCCCGTGAATTCGGGCTTCACGAATCCGGATGCGGCGGTGGCGAAGATCGTGTTTGTGCGGTGAGTTGGTGAATGGCGCCCGTCCTCCTGCGTCGGTTGGGTAGAAGGAGGTCAGTGAGTAGTGCCCGGGGTACTGGCAACTTCCACGATCACCGGCCGGTGGTCGGAGAAGGGGGCATTGCCGGTATGATGGTCCAACACCCGGAAGGCGGGGTCGGTGAGTACGTAATCGATACGCAAGCCGGGGATATTGCCTTTGTAGGTGGCGCCCAGGCCAAAGCCCCGCTTTTTGAAGGTGTCATGCAAGTTTTTGTTAAAAAGGTGATAAGAATAGGATTGGGGGATATCGTTCAGATCGCCCGCCAGGATGACAGGGTGTGGGGATTTCCGAACAGCCTCGGCAATCTGTTCGGCCTGTTTCGATCGTTGGCGGGCGGCGTAGCGGAAACGGCCCATCATGCCTTTGATGTCGAGCCAGGTTTCCTTTTCCTGGAGGCTGCCTTCGGCGGCTACCTTATCGGCAAGCCCTGAGACGGCATTGGAATGCAAATGGACATTGAAGAGGCGGATGGTTTGCTCCTCCCACTCGAGATCGAGCAGCTGGAAGCCATTGGTGCGGTTCTGGGAATAATGGGTTCGTTGCGCCCGAAAGGGGTGACGGGAAAATACGGCCAGTTCCCCTCGCTTTCCGGTGTAGTAGTGGGAAAGCCCCAAATCTTCCCGCAGCATTTGGATGTGGGAGCGGGTATGGG